>JBOHMF010000064.1:0-13524 GCA_050730055.1 Allostellaceae bacterium | reverse complement strand
GCGCCGCGCGATCGACAAGGCGGTCGGTTTTGTCACCGAGCGGTTGAACGGCGAGGACGGTCTCGGCGGCATCTTTCCGGCGATGGCGAACGCGGTGATGATGTTTGATGCGCTCGGCTATCCGCCCGATCATCCCGACTTTCGCACCGCCCTCGCGGCTGTCCATAAGCTCCTGGTGCGCAATGTCGAGCGCAGCTATTGCCAGCCCTGCCTGTCGCCGGTGTGGGACACCGCGCTGGCGGCGCACGCGCTGATGGAAACCGCCGACGAGCGCCTCGCGCCGACGATCCGGCGGGCGCTCGACTGGCTCGAAGACCGGCAGATCCTCGATGTCGTCGGCGACTGGGCGGCGACCCGCCCCGGGCTGCGGCCGGGCGGCTGGGCCTTCCAGTATCAGAACCCGCATTATCCCGACCTCGATGACACCGCCGCGGTGGGGCTGGCCCTTGATCGCTTTGATTCAGCCCGCTACCGCCAGGCGATCGACCGGGCGGCCGAATGGGTTGTCGGGATGCAGAGCAAGAACGGTGGCTGGGGTTCCTTTGATGCCGACAATACGCATTATTATCTGAACCATATCCCGTTTGCCGATCACGGCGCGCTGCTCGATCCGCCCACCGCCGATGTCAGCGCCCGCTGTCTCGGCTTCCTCACGCAGCTCGGCTATGGCTCCGAGCACCCGACGGTGGCGGCGGCAATCGCCTATCTGCGCCGCGACCAGGAAGCCGATGGAAGCTGGTTCGGGCGTTGGGGCACCAATTATATCTACGGGACCTGGTCGGTGTTGTGCGCGCTCAACGCGGCCGGGATCGATCGCGCGGCACCGGAGATCCGCGCCGCCGTCGCCTGGCTTGTCGGGCAGCAGCGCGCCGATGGCGGCTGGGGCGAGGACGAGGAGTCCTATTGGCCCGACGCGCCGCACGGCGCTGCGCGGTACAGCACGCCCTCGCAGACCGCCTGGGCGCTTCTTGGGCTGATGGCCGCCGGCGAGGTGGGCAACCCGGCGGTCGCCCGCGGCATCGCCTACCTCACCACGACGCAAGACCGCGACGGGAACTGGGACGAGCCTTGGTACACTGCGGTCGGTTTTCCGCGCGTCTTCTATCTGCGCTATCACGGCTATCGGGCCTTTTTCCCGCTATGGGCCCTCGCCCGCTATCGCTGCCTCAAGCGCGGGAACTCGCAGGAGGTCCCGTTCGGCTTCTGAGCGCTTCGCCGGACCGAGACCGAGGGAACCGGCTCTTTCGCCGGACTGTTGGAATCTTCGAGTCGGGTTCGATCGGGAGTTGGCGCGCCGGCGCCGGAGTTCTGCCGCGATGAGCGAGAGAGAAGGAGCGAGCGCGCCGGCCGCGCCGGAGAGCGTGCGGCCCGCGGCGCTGGTCACGATCCAGCCGGAGAACCCGCCGCTCTTCCGCCTGTACCCGCGGACCCTGCCGAGGATTGCGGACAATTCCGTGTCCCGCCGGCCACAATTCGCCACGGGATGACCTGCCGCCACGACGGCGCGGAACTTTTCCAGTAGCCAAACCCGACGGACCGGGCTAGGGATTTCGCCGAGCAGGGGAGCCGGGCGGTGCCGTGCCAGTCTGCCGGCCGCAAAGCCGTGCCTGATCGGGTGCAGCGGGGGTCGGGGTGGCCCGTTTGTGCTCCCAGAGCGCAAAAGGCGGGAGACTTCGGCCATGCCCCATTGGCCGCAGGCGGTGCTTTGTACCTCCGGCCTGGCGGCGGAGGCGAGGATCGCCCGCGCCGCCGGCTTTTCGGTCGTCGTCGGCGCCGGAGATCGGGAACGCACGGCAAACCTTGTCGAACGCGCCGTCCTTGGGGCCAATTGCCTTGTCAGCTTTGGCATCGCCGGCGCGCTGGCGCCATATTTGCGGCCAGGCGACGTGATCCTGTCGGCCGAGGTCGTTGCGGCCGAGTGCCGCTGGTGCGGCGAGGACGATTTCCGGCGCCGCGTCGGCGAATTGGCGCTCGGGCTGGGGGCGATCGCGGGGCCGGTGCTCGGTGCCGCCGCGATCCTCGCCACCGAGGCCAAAAAGCGTCAAGCTTGGCAGGAGACGGGCGCGCTCGCCGTCGATCTCGAAAGCGATGTCGTCGCCGGGATTGCGGCGCGCGCCGGCATCCCGTTTCTGGTCGTGCGCGCGATCGCCGACGCGGCTTATCGCGAACTGCCACCCGCCGCGCTGATCCCGCTGTCGCTCAAGGGGCGGCCGCGGCTCGCCAGCGTCTTCGCCTCGGTGATGCGCCAGCCGCGGCAGATTACGCCGCTGATCGCGCTGGCCCGCGAGACCCGCCTGGCGCTCGCCGCCCTAGCCGAGCCGGCGCGCGCCCTGCACGGGCTTGTCGCGGCCGCCTAGACGGGCCATTGCCGTCTCGATGTGGCGGGAGAACACGTATTCGGCGGGCCGCTGCCGGTCGAGCGGGATCTCCGGCGCCATCTCACCGTCCGTCTTGACCCCGCGCAGAGCCACCCTTGCCGCCTTCAGCGGATGCTTGACCGCATCCATCACCGCGGTCGCCTCGTACCCGCTGTGCACCATGCAATCCGCGCACTTCTCGTAATTGCCGGTGCCGTAGGCGTCCCAATCGGTCTCCTCCATCAGTTCCTTGAAGCTCTTCGCATAGCCCTCGCCCAACAGATAACAGGGGCGCTGCCAGCCAAACGGGTTGCGCGTCGGGTTGCCCCAGGGGGTGCAGCGGTAGGTTTGATTGCCGGCGAGAAAATCGAGAAACAGGCTCGACTGGTTGAAGGCCCAGCGGCGCTTCTGGTGACGGAAGATGGTGCGGAACAGCTCCTTTGTCTTCTGTCGGTTGAGAAAATGCTGCTGGTCCGGCGCGCGCTCATAGGCATAGCCGGGCGAGACCGTAATCCCGTCGAGGCCAAGCGCGTCCATCTCGTCAAAAAAGCCGGCGACCCGCTCCGGCACGGCGTTGTCAAACAGCGTGCAGTTGATGTTGACGCGAAACCCGCGCGCCTTTGCCGCCCGGATCGCGGCGACGGCGCGGTCATAGACCCCGTCCTGGCACACCGAGCGGTCGTGGTCGCCGCGGTCGCCGTCGAGATGGACGGTCCAGGCGAAATAGGGGCTGGGCGCGAACTGGTCGAGCTTCTTTTCGAGCAGCAGCGCGTTGGTGCACAGATAGACGAACTTTTTGCGCGCGACGATGGCCGCGGCGATCTTGTCGATGTCGCGATGGAGGAGCGGCTCGCCGCCGGCCAGCACAATGCAGGGCGCCCCGCACTCCTCGACGGCAGCGAGGCACTCCTCAAGACTTAACCTCTGGTTCAGAATCGGATCGGGATAGTCGATCTTGCCGCAACCCGCGCAGGCGAGATTGCAGCGGAACAGCGGCTCCAGCATCAGGACGAGCGGGTAGCGCTTCTTCCCGCGCACGTGGTTGCCAAGAACATAGGCCCCGACGCGCAGGGTCTGGCGCAGCGGAATCGGCACGGTCAAGCCTCCACGGCAGGTGATCGAGAGTTGTCATCGGCCCGGTCGGAGAGTTGCGGCGGCATGCGAAAGCGCACATTCTCGGTAACGCCGGGAAGTTCGGCGAGTTCGACCGGGACCAGCTCGCGCAGCCGGGCGATCAGCGCCTCGACCAGTTCGGCCGGGGCCGAGGCGCCGGCGGTGATGCCGACCGCCGAGGCTCCTTCCAGCCAGCGCGGATCGAGCGCGCGGGCGTCCTCGATCAGATAGCTCGGCACCCCGCTTTCGGCGGCGATCTCGCGCAGCCGGTTCGAGTTTGAGCTGTTCGGCGCGCCGACGACGAGCACGACATCGACGAGGCCGGCCAACTCGCGCGCCGCGCGCTGCCGGTTCTGCGTCGCATAGCAGATGTCCCTGGTGTCGGGACCAAGGATTGTCGGAAAGCGGGCTTTCAAGGCTTCGATCACGGCGCGCGTGTCATCAACGCTCAATGTCGTCTGGGTGATGAAGGCGAGTCGGTCCGGATCGGCGACCTTGAGCCGGGCCACCTCTCCCGGGGTCGAGATCAGGTGCACCCGGCAATCGACGCGGCCCATCGTGCCCTCGATCTCGGGATGGCCGGCATGGCCGATCAGGATGATCTCGCGGCCCTGGCGGGCGTAGCGCTGGCCCTCGATATGCACCTTTGAGACGAGCGGGCAGGTCGCATCGATGACCGGCAGCCCGCGTTCCTCCGCCCGCTCCTCGATCGCGCGGGCGACCCCGTGGGCGCTGAAGATGGTCACGCGGCCGGGCGGCACCTCGTCGATCTCATCGACAAACACCGCCCCTTTGGCGCGCAGCCGCTCGACGACGTGCCGGTTGTGCACGATCTCGTGGCGGACATAGATCGGCGGCCCGTATTTGTCGAGCGCCCGCTCGACGATCTCAATCGCCCGTTCGACCCCGGCGCAAAAGCCGCGGGGCTGGGCCAAGACTACACGCATGCTCTCGCCTCGCCGTCTTTCTTCCGCTTGCGCGATGGTCGGTGCGACGGTAGGGACCACCTCTCAGGCAACGTATCCGTGCCACAATTCATTCCGCGTCGCACGCGCATTCGTGCAAGGGGGAGCTGTTGTATTGGATCACTTGGCGCCGCGGCCGGCGCAGCGCAAGCCCGCCGCCGTCGGACCCCGGGGGCGCGAATCGCCGCGGCTTTCCGCGCCAAACGCGGGTTGCGCCGGGGAGGCGCCGGCTGATCCTCGCCGCGCCGCTGGCGCTCGCCACCCTCGCCGCACCCGCGCGCGGCGAGGCTGCGATGCCGGCTCCCGCCGCCACGATCGAGAGCTTTTACAGCACTCTGCTGGCGGTGATGAAGGAAAGCCGGCGAGTCCCGTTCGACCAGCGCTATCAACAGTTGCGGCCGGCAATTGAGCGTGCCTTCAACCTCGTCCTGATGACGCGGATCGCGGTCGGACCGCAGTGGACAGAGTTCACCCCCGATCAGCAGCAACGCCTGGAGACCGCCTTTTCCCGCTACACGATCGCCACCTATACAAACCGCTTTGACAGCTATTCGGGCGAACGCTTTGCGGTCGATCCCAACCCGGTCGCCAATCCCAACGGGACAATCATCGAGACGCGCCTCATTCCGGCGGACGGCCCGCCGATCTCTCTCAACTACCTGATGCGGCAAGGGGCAGGCGGGCAATGGCAGGTCATCGATGTCTATCTCTCCGGCACGATCAGCGAACTGGCGACGCGCCGGGCCGAATTTGCCTCGGTGCTACGCCAACAGGGTCCGGAGGGGCTGGTGCGCCTCTTGGATCAGCGTGCCGCCGCATTGCGCACAGGATGAGCGGGGGCGGAGCCGCCCCCGACATCGTAGAAGTTTTTCGGGGTCGCGGGCGCGCCGCGGTTGAGCTCGGCGGCGCGCTGCTGCTGCGACAGGCTGCGGAGCTCGGCGTAGAAATCGAGCGAATTCTTGCGCAGATCGTCGAGCACGGTGAGGACGCGGGCCCGCTGATCGATCCCGTCGGTCACGAGGCGGGGCACCTCGACATCCTGCAAGCCCTTGGCATTGGCCAGAAAGGTCAGCGGATCGATGTACGAATCGACGCCCACGCCGATGGCATCGCGCGGGTTCGAGGGACCCAGCACCGGCAGGACCAGATAGGGTCCGGACGGCACGCCCCAACTGTAGAGAGTCTCGCCAAAATCGGCCTTTTCGTCGGGGATGTGCCAGCGGCTCGCGACATCGACAAGACCGCCCATGCCGATCGTCGTATTGACGGCAAAGCGTTCGAGCGAGACGCGCAGCTGCCGGGGCTTTTCTTGCAGGACCTCGTTCAGCATGATGACCGGCTCTTTGGCGTTGGCGAGCGCGGCGTGGATCGAGCCGCGGGCGGTTTTCGGAATGATCGTGACGTAAGCCCTGGCGACCGGCCGCAGCAGGATGCGGTCGAGAACTTCGTTGACGGCGAAGATTTTGCGGTTGAGCGGTTCAAGCGGATCATTGTCGATCGCCGCCGCGGCGGGCGGACCGGAGGCGCGCGCCGCGCATCCGGCAAGCGAAGCGGCGACCGCCAACCCGGCCACGATCAGACAAAGACCGCGGGCGCGGCGCCGAATACCAGGAGTCTTCACTGTCACTACCGAGAAAAGCCGTGGAAATCGGCGAGCGCCAGGACCGGCCTCCTAATGGTTGACAATCCCCTGTCGGAAATCAACGATAAACCGCCTTTTAGATTTCTTGACGGCGGGATGACGCGGGCGCCATGCGGCTGACGCTTGTGCTGGCGATCGCGCTGGTGCCGAGTTGGGCCTGTCTCGCCGCGGCCACACTCGCCGCGCTGCGCTTTGCCCGGCGCGATCCGGAGCGGGCGCGGCCCATGCCTCCCGCCACCATCCTGAAGCCGCTCTATGGGGCCGAGCCCGGTCTCTACGAGAACCTTTATGCCGCCGCCGAGCAGGACTATCCGGTTCACCAGCTGGTGCTCGGCGTCGCCGACCCCGAGGACGGCGCGCTGCCCACAGTGCGCGCATTGAGGGACGATCTGCCCGACCGCGACATCGCGCTCGTCATCGATTCGCAAAGACACGGGAAGAACGCCAAGGTCTCAAATCTGATCAACATGCTGCCCGCGGCCCGGCACGACATCCTGGTCATCGCCGACAGCGACATCGGGGTCGGGCGCGATTATCTCGCTGCGGTCACAGCGCCGCTCGCCGATCCCTCCGTCGGCATTGTGACCTGCCTCTATCGCGGTCTGTCCTGCGGCGGGCTGTGGTCGGATCTGGGGGCGCTGTGGGTCGATTTCGGATTTCTGCCGGCGGCGCTCCTGGCCGAGGCGCTGGGCGTCGGGGAGGGCTGCTTTGGCGCGACGATCGCGCTGCGCCGCGAGGTTCTCGAACGTTGCGGCGGGTTTCTGCGGCTGCGCGACGAGCTGGCCGACGACCACCGGCTGGGTGAGGCGGTGCGCGGCCTCGGGCTCGAGATCGTTCTCTCTTCTCACCTCGTCGAGACGCGGGTGTGGGAGCCTTCATTGCGCGATCTGTGGCGGCACGAATTACGCTGGGCGCGCACGATGCGCCTGATGGCGCCCGGCGGCTATGCCGGCTCGATCCTGCTGAACCCGGTGGCGCTCGCGCTCATCGCCGCCGCGGCCGGTCGATTTGCCTTGACCTGCTGCGCGTTTCTCGCGATCTCCTGCACGTTGCGCTGGGCCTCGGCGCGGCTCCTGGCCCGCGCGCTCGGACTCTCAACGGCACGGCTCTGGCTGCTCCCGGTGCGCGATCTCCTCTCATTCGCCGTCTTTCTCGCCAGCTTTTGCGGGCGCGGGGTGGTATGGCGGGACCACGCCCTTCGCGTCGCGGCAAGCGGCCGGCTCAACGTCGATGGAGACAAGGTCCCATGATGAAGACCCTGTTCCTGCATCCGCCCTCCTTTGACGGCTTTGACGGCGGGGCCGGCTCGCGCTATCAGGCGCGGCGCGAGATCCGCTCGTTCTGGTATCCGACCTGGCTGGCGCAGCCGGCCGCCCTGGTGCCGGGCAGCCGCCTCATTGACGCCCCGCCGGCGCGGCTCGGCCTTGCCGAGATTCTGCCGCTCGCCGGGGATTACGAGCTGGCGGTGCTGCACACCTCGACCCCCTCCTTCGCCTCCGATGTCAAGGTTGCCGAGGCGCTGAAGGAGGCCAATCCCGGGCTCAGGATCGGGTTTGTCGGGGCCAAGGTCGCGGTCGAACCGCAGGACAGCCTCGCCGCTTCGCCGGCCGTCGATTTTGTCGCCCGCGAGGAGTTCGATTTCACGATCCGCGAACTCGCCGAAGACCGGCCGTGGGACGGCATTGCCGGTCTCAGCTTTCGCAACCGCAACGGTGTCCTCGTGCACAACCCGGCGCGCCCGGTGCTCGAAGACATGGACGCGCTGCCCTTTGTCACCGAAGTCTATAAGCGCGACCTGCATGTCGAGGATTATTTCATCGGCTATCTGAAGCACCCGTATCTGTCGCTCTATACCGGGCGCGGCTGCCGCTCGAAATGCACCTTCTGCCTGTGGCCGCAGACCGTCGGCGGGCATCGCTACCGGGTGCGCAGCGTCGGCCACGTCATCGAGGAAATCCGGCTGGCCAGAAGTTATTTTCCTCAGGTGAAAGAAATCTTCTTTGACGACGACACCTTTACCGACGACCGCCCGCGCGCCGAGGCGATTGCGCGCGAACTCGGGAAGCTCGGCGTCACCTGGTCGTGCAACGCCAAGGCCAATGTCCCGCGCCCGATGCTCGAAATCATGCGCGACAATGGCTTGCGTCTTCTCCTTGTCGGCTACGAGACCGGCAACCAGCAGATCCTCAACAACATCAAAAAGGGAATGCGCATCGACATCGCGCGCCGCTTTACCAAGGACTGCCACGAACTCGGCATCACGATCCACGGCACCTTCATCCTGGGTCTCCCCGGCGAGACGCGGGAGACGATCGAGGAGACCATCCGCTTTGCCGCCGAGATCAACCCGCACACGATCCAGGTGTCGCTCGCCGCGCCCTATCCCGGCACCGCGCTCCATCGCCAGGCGGTCGAGGAGGGCTGGCTCGATGCCGGCCATGCCGAGCTGGTCGATGCGCGCGGCGTGCAGATCGCGCCGCTCTCCTACCCGCACCTGTCGCACGCCGAGATCTTCCAATCGCTCGAAACCTTCTACAAGCGCTTCTACTTCCGCCGGACGAAGATCGCCGCGCTGGTCGCCGAGATGATCAAGAGTCCGCAGATGCTGCGCCGGCGCCTGCGCGAGGGGGTCGAGTTCTTCCAGTTTCTGCGCCGGCGGGAGATCGCGAGCTGAAGCGGCTCATCGTCTGCGCCGACGATTTCGGTCTCAATCCCGCCGTCAACAAAGCCGTCGAAGAAGCCCATCGCCACGGGGTTCTCTCGACCGCGAGCCTGATGGTCGGGGGCCCCGCCGCCGCCGATGCCGTGGCCTGCGCCAGGCGGCTGCCCGGGCTTGCCGTCGGGCTCCACCTCGTGCTGGTCGATGGCCGGCCGGTCCTGGCGCGGGCCGGGACGGGTCTTGTCCGGGCAAATGGCGAATTTGACCGCAATCTCGGCCGCGCCGCGCTGCGCATCGCGCTCAGACCCGCTGTCCGGCGCCAGCTTGCCCGCGAAATCCGGGCCCAGTTCGAAGCCTTTCGCGCGACCGGTCTCGCGCTCGATCATGTCAACGCGCACAAACACATGCACCTGCATCCGACGATCGCCCGGCTGGTCGTCGAGATCGGCGGCGAATACGGGATGCGCGCGGTGCGCGTGCCGCATGAGCCGCGCACCCCGCTGCGCCGCGCCTTTCCGAGCGAGCGCGTTGCGCCGCCGCTCTATCGCCCCTGGACCGCGGCGCTGCGCCGGCGCCTCCGGCGTGCCGGTCTTGCCACCAACGACCACGTCTTTGGCATCGCCTGGAGCGGCGCCATGATCGAGGAGCGCCTCCTGCGCCTCCTGCCCCATCTGCCGGACGGGATCAGCGAAGTTTATTGCCACCCCGCGGCCGAGGCGGTCGGGCCGCGCCGCGCGGAACTGGCGGCCCTGGTGAGCGCACAGGTCAGGGAGCGCATCGCCGAACTCGGCATCGTCCCCGCCCGCTATTGCGATCTCGCCTGAGAAAGCCGGATCGGGGCTATTCGCCGACCGCCTCGCGATCGTGTGGCGAGCGCTCGCGTGGAGGCTCGGCCTCGGCCTCCGGTTCGGTCAGCCGCACGCCGCCGGGTGTGGGGCCGAGCAGGGCCGGCAGGATCAGGAGTGTGCAGAACAGGGTCGCGAACAGCGAGATCGCCAGGAGCTTGCCCATGTCCGCGGTGCCGGGCTGCGGCGACACCGCCAGACTGCCAAAAGCGGAGGCCGTGGTCAGGGCGCTGAAAATGACCGCCCGCGCCGTGCTCGATTGCAGGGGATGGGTCTCGCCGGCGCGCCAGTTCATCACAAAGTAGATGTCAAAGGCGACGCCGATCCCGAGCAGGAGCGGCAGCGCGATGATGTTGGCATAGTTGAGCGGCATCCCCAGCACCACCGCCGCCGCCAGGGTCAGAATGCCGGCGAGCAGCAGCGGCGCCAGCACCAAAGCGACATCGCGCGCCCGGCGCAGAACCAGCGCGAGCAAAAGGATGATGGCGGCCAGCGCGATCGCTCCGGCTTCGACAAAGGCGCCGCTGATCGTGCGGCCGCTCTCCTGGATCGTCACCGGCGTCCCGGTCACGTCGGGCGCAACCCGCCGCACGGCGGAGACAAAATCGCGCAGTACCCTTGGGTCGCGGGGATTGCCGCGCGGGAAGATCTCGACGCGGGTGCGGCCGTCCGGCGCCATCCAGGCGCGCCGCAGCTCGGACGGCAGACTGGCGAGCGTCACCGGCGCTGCCGCGATCAGCGCCCGCATCCGGTCAAATTCGCCGGGCAGCGGGGCGATCAACGCCTGTCGCAAAGCCGGCAGCAGCGCCGCCCCGCGTCGCTCCACTGCGGCCAGGGTCTGCGCCAGACGGGCGGCCGGGCTGTCGGGTCCCTGCGCCGCGGCAAAGGAGGCGAGGGCGGCCCGGCAAAGGGCGATCGCCTTCAGCGCCTCGGCCGGGGAGGGCGGCGGCAGGACCGAGATCGGCGAGAGGCTCGGCCCGAGCAGAAACGACAGATCCGAGATCTGCGCCAGCTTTTCTTTCTGCTGCGACGGGATGAAGCTCAGCAGCGTGACCGCCGAATCGACCTCGGGCAGCCTGGCGAAACGCGCGGCAAGCGCCTTGGCCGCCGCCGGCGAGGGCGCCAGCGCCTCGGCCGCGTAGGGGCTGGTGGTCGGGTCCTTGATCATGCTGACAAGGGTCTTCATCGCCTGGGTGTTCTGGTCTTGCAGGTCGAACGGGTCAAAGTCGAACCGCAGTTGCGACAGAAGACCGAGACCGATGACGGCCAGGAGAACGGCGCCGCCGATGACCCAGCGCCGCCGGCGCAGCAGAAAATGGTCGAGCGGAGCGGCCCGGCGAAAACCGATCGGCTCGGGTTCGCCGCGCGGGCGGAGCAGGGTGATCAGAGCCGGCAAGAGCGAGAAGGTCAGCGCGATGCCGATCAGCATGCCGACCCCGGCGATGAGGCCGAGTTCGGAGATGCCGACATAATCGGTCGGCAGAAACGCCAGAAAGCCGATCGCGGTCGCCGCTGCGGCCAGCAGCAGGGCGCCGTGCAGGGTGGCCGCGGTGCCCCGCAGCGCAGCGGCGAAATCACCCAGCCGGTAGCGCTGGTCGCGGTAACGGATGGCAAACTGGATGGCAAAATCGGTGGCGAGGCCGACAAACAGAACCGCAAAGGCGACCGAGATCAGGTTCAGGGAGCCGATCGCGACAGCGGCAAAACCGGCCGTCAGGGCGAGACCGGCGGCGACCGTGAGGAGGATCGCCAGGACCAGCTTGGGCGAGCGCAAGGCAAAGAACAGAACCACGCACACCCCGACGACCGACAGGACGATCGTCAGCAGGGCGCTGTCGCGCAGGGTCACAAATTCCTCGTCATTGAGGGCGACCGAGCCGGTGATATGAACCTCGACGCCATGCGCCGGGTTGAGCGCCAGTTCCCGCGCGAGGCGCCGGATCTCGGCGGTGGCGCGCCCGCCCGGCTGCAAGGCCGTGTAATCGAGCACCGGCTGGACCAGAACAAACTGCCGCAACTCGCGCCGGGTCGGCGCCCGGCCGGTGAACCGCTGCTGCCACGAGAGGCTCGCCGGCCGGCCGGCGAGCACTTGGCGCGTCGTCGAATCGATGGCGGCGAGCGCGGGATCGATCTGATCGATCGACACGCCGGCCTTGGCCGCGCCGTTGAGAAACGTGCTCAAGACACCAAAGAGACCGCGCAGGCTGGGATCGTGCGCCAGCCCGCCGATCAGCGGTTGGGCCGTGACCAGACGGTTGGCGATGTCGTTGACCTCGTCCGGCGGCAGAAACAACAGACCGTTCCGGTCAAAAAACGGGCCACCGCCCGGGCGGCGCACGGATTTGAAGAGGTCCGGCTCGCCGTGCAACCGGCGGGTCAGTTCCCCCGCGGCGCGATCGGCCAGCTCCGGCGTCTGCCCGTCGATGACGATGGCGAGGGGGTTGGCGTTTTGCGGAAAGGCCCGATCGAGGGCGATCTCGTTTTGTCGCCACGGCAGGTTTGCCGGCAGCATGTGCTCGACATCGGTGTCGAGGCGCAGATGGGTGGCCGCGAAATTGGCACCGCCCGCCGCCAGGAGGGCGATGATCACGGTGAGCGGGGCGGCGTATCGGCGGGCGGCGTCGACGATTCGCGTGATGAGTGTAAAAATCAATTCATTCCCCGATGCCGACGCTGTCGGCAGAGAGTGATCTAGTAATGCCCGGGGTGTCTGCCAACCGGCACCGCGTCGGCTTTGGCCGACGCGGCGATTTGCAGCGAAACCCGTCCCGCACCTCTACCCGCAAGGCAATCGCGGCAGTGGACAAAACGCCGCGAAATTTTCCGCGGCCGGACATAATACGGACATGCTTTTCCGCGATACTGCTTACAATCAGGTAACCAAGGAGGGGATCATGGACGGTTGTTGCCGCTATGAGCCGAGCCTCGACGATCTGCTCGCGGACGAGATGATGGAGCCGGTGCTGAAGAGCGCCGGTTTCGACAGCCGTGGATTCCGGGAGATGATGGTGGAAACCGCCCGCCGTTTCGAGCATCGCGCGCACCCCGGCACCCTGCGCGACAAGAGCGGGGAGCGGTCGGAGTAGTTACGGGAGCGCGGGGAAATCGAGCCGCACCCGCAGGCCAGGGCGGTTGTCATCGAGCGCGATCGCGCCCCGGTGCCGTCGCGCCACGGCCCGGACAAGGCTGAGGCCCAGACCGCTGCCCGTGGTGCTGCGGCTCGGCTCCAGCCGCACAAAGCGGTCGAGCACGCTCCCCCGGTCGGTCTCGGGGATGCCCGGGCCGTGATCGGCGACTTCCAGAAGGGCGCGGCCCTGGCGGCGCCGGACGCAGATGTCGATGGCGCCGCCGCCGGCATATTTGAGCGCATTGTCCAGGAGGTTGGCCAGCGCCTGGCTCAAGAGATGGCGCTCGCCGCGGATCATCACCGCGGGCTCCGCCTGGAGCGATAGGAAAAATCCCGTCTCCTCGGCCACCGGCTCGTAGAGCTCGGCCGCCGCCGCGGCAATTTCGGACAGATCAAGAGGCTCCGTCCGCCCGCGGTGGGCACCGCCCTCGACCTCGGCGATGCTCAAGAGCGCGTTGAAGGTGGCGAGCAGGTGATCGGCCTCGGCAATCGCGCTGCGCATCGCCTCCTTGTGCAACTCGGCCTTGTCCGGACCCAAGAGCGCCAGTTCGAGCCGGGCGCGCAACCGCGACAGCGGCGTCTTCAGATCGTGGGCGACATCGTCGGTGACCTCGCGCATCGCCCCCATCAGCCGCTGGATGGTATCGAGCATGCGGTTGAGATTGGCGGCGAGCTGGTCGAACTCGTCGCCGGTCCCTTCGAGCGGGACGCGATCCGCCAGATTCCCGGCCATCACCCGCTCGCTGGTGCGGTTGACGCGCTCGACCCGGCCGAGGAGCTTGCGGCTCATCGTCGCTCCGCCGAGGAGGCCGAGAA
>JBOHMF010000063.1:0-13579 GCA_050730055.1 Allostellaceae bacterium | reverse complement strand
GAGATCAGGGCCGTCCTGCAACACCGCATCGGCACCGAGCGCCTGAAGCTCGTCCGCCACATCGGCGCGGTTGACAACCGCGATCGTGTGGGCGCCGCGCTCCCTGGCAAGCACGGTCAGGTGCCGCCCGACCGCGGAATTGGCAACATTCTGGATGATCCAATCGCCAAACCGGAGGCCGACATGATCCTCCAGGAGGCACAGCGCGGTCGCCGGGTTGATGCGCAGCATCGCCGCCTGGAGGAGATCGAGACCCTGCGGCAGCGGGATCGCATCGTCGCCCTTGACGCGCCTGCGCTGCGCCCAGTTCTCGCGCTGCAAATGGATGACGAGATCGCCGGGGCGGACATGCCCGACACCGGCGCCGACCGCGGTGACGCGACCGACGCCTTCCGCCCCCGGGGTTGCCGGCAGGGACGGGACCGGCGGGCGCCGGCCGCGGCAGAACGACAGGTCGGCCGGGTTGATCGGAAACGCCAATATGTCAAAGACGATCTCGCCGGCGCCTGGGGCGCCGACATCGGGCGCCTCGACGCACCGTGCGACCGCCTCCGGTGCGCCAAAATCGCTGATCTCGATCTTTTTCATCGTGAGCCCCCTCCGCAGGATGATCGCCTCCCGTGCCGGCAGGTTCGGAGGCCGACCGTCGATGCGATCATCATAAAAGGTCGGGCGGAAAATCACCCGCTCGATTTCGGCTTCTCTCGGGCTTCACAGATCGCGGCCATCGGTGCGGATCGCCAGCATCAGCGGGGTGCGCTCGTTGTAGGAACCGGCGCGATACGGCATCGCGTGGAGAAACGGTCCGCCTTCCTCGATGATTTGGGTGCCGAGGTCTGCCAGCCGGTTCATCTCGGTTGCACGGTCGGTCAGATCGCGCAAAAACACGGCGATATCGTAATCGGATTCAGTGTGTGCGTCGCCGCGAGCGCGCGAACCAAACAACACAACGCGCTCGATGCGTGGGCCGTAGATGTCATCGAGCGCAGCGCGGAAGCGGGCCAGGACCGGCTCATCTTTGAGATTTGTCGGCATCTCTGGCCTCTGCGTCATCATCATATTGAAAAATTGCGGAGACGAAGACACGCCAAAGATAACAGGGTTTCTCCTTCCGGCATCATCCGATCACCCCGGCGTCGCGCAGAGCGCGGATCTCGGCGTCGTCATAGCCCGCGTCACGCAGGACCTCTTCGCTGTGCGCGCCGAGTGCGGGGGCGCGGCGCGGCGTCATTTTTTCTTCTCCGGCGATAAAGATCGGGCTGTTGACGGTGAGACCGCCGTCGTCATAGGGGACAAGCGCTTCCGACTCCCGCATCTGCGCATCGCCCGCGATGTCCTCCATCACCGAGACGGTGCCAAAGACAAGACCCGCCTCATCGAGGAGCGCGCGCCATTCGGCGAGATCGCGGGTGGCAAACATCGCGTCGAGCAGGGCCAGAAGCGCGCCCGCATGGGCCTCGCGCGCCGCGACGCTGGCAAAACGCGGATCATCGAGCGCCGGCTCGCCGAGAACGCTCTTCAACTTGTCCCAGCGCCATTCATCGGAGGCGATCGACAAGAGCAGCCAGCGCCCGTCGCGGCAGCGGTAATGGACGCGCAACACATTGACCGCGCTCTCGCGCGGCGGTTGCGGCGCCACCTGTTCGCCCTGCAAGGCCGCCTGCACCGCGCAGCCGTTTGCCCATAACCCATTGGCCAAGAGCGAGGAGGCGACATAGGCACCCTTGCCGGTGCGCTCGCGCCGGTAGAGCGCGGTGGCAATCGCGCCATAGGTCGCCATCGCCGAGGGGTGGTCGCCCATGCCCGGCAGGGAGCGCGCCGGGGTTGCCTCTTCGCCGGCGCGAACCAGGTGCATCAACCCCGAGCGCGCCCACCACGCAGTCGCATCAAAACCGGGTTTGTTCTTCTCCGCGCCGGTCTCGCCATAACCCGAGAACGAGGCATAGATCAGCCGCGCATTGAGCGGCGCGAGATCGTCATAGGCGATCTTGAGCCGCTGGCGCACCGGCGGCGGGTAGTTGGTGATGAACACGTCGGCCACGCGCACAAGGCGGTAGAGCACGGCGCGCCCGGCTTCGGCGGAAAGATCGAGCGCGAGGCTCTTCTTGTTGCGGGCGTCGAGCGCAAAACCGGGATTGAGGGCGAGCGCCGGTCCGAGCGGCGGGGTGGCGCGGCGGCGATAGGGGTCGCCTCGGCCGGGCGGCTCGATCTTTATGACCTCGGCGCCAAAGTCCGACATCACCGTGGCCGCTGCGGGACCGGCGATATAGCTCGCGCAGTCGATCACCTTGAGACCGGAAAAGACGCGTTCGCTCATGTCCTCCCCCATGATCGGCTCTGCCCGAGGCCGGCAGCTTCGGCGATGCGCGCGGCCAATGCAACGGATTGGGCGATCAGCCGGTGCAAATGGACAGCAGCCGCGGCCGGGGGTAGGCTTTTGGCAAAGGCGGGCGTGGCGCGGAGGACAGCGATGGATGATCTCTCGGACGTTCTGGAGAGGGCGGAAGCGGAACGCCTGGCGACCGGCTTTGGCTTTACCGAGGGGCCGCTGTGGCACCCCGACGGCTTTTATTATTTTGTCGATATCCGCCGCAGCACGTTGCATCGGATCAGTCCGGGCCAAACACCCGAAACCGTGCGCGGCGAGACCGGCGAAGGCAACGGCACGACATTTGACCTCGACGGCCGACTCGTCATCTGCGAGGGCGGCAACCGCCGCCTGACGCGCTGGTCGACGGGCGGCGCGAGCGAGGTTCTGATGGACCGCTGGGACGGTAAACGGCTCAACCGGCCCAATGATGTCGTCTGCAAATCGGACGGCAGCCTGTGGTTTACCGATCCCGGTCTGCGCGTGCCGGTCGCAGAGCGCGAACTGCCCTCGGCCGCGGTCTACCGGGTGATGCCCGATGGGACAAAAAGCCTCGTTGTCGAATGCGAATACCCGAACGGTCTCGCCTTCTCGCCCGACGAGCGGGTTCTCTACATCGCCAACACCCGTTTTGCCCAATACATTCACGCGGTCGAACTCGACGGGGACGGCAAGGTCGTGCGCCGGCGGATCTTTGCCGACATGTCCTCGGACGAGACCGACGGCGTCCCCGATGGGATGAAGGTGGATCAGGCCGGCCGCGTCTTTTGCACCGGGCCGGGCGGCACCTGGGTCTTTGCCCCGGACGGGCGCCGGCTCGGCATTCTCCGCACCCCCGAGGTCCCAGCCAACCTCGCCTTTGGCGGACCCGATCTGAAGACCCTGTTTCTGACCGCGCGCACCTCGGTCTATGCGTTGCGGGTCAAGACGGCGGGTCAGCCGCATCCCTGGTATCGCCGGCGCCAGCGATAGGGCCACCCATGGAAGCAGATTGCGATGCGCGGCCTTGTCATGCTGTTGGCGATCGGATCGTTTCTGGCGCTTGCCGGGTGCGAGATGGATGAGTGCAAGGCTTATCCGCCGGGATCGGCCGCTTATAAAGCCTGCATCAACGCCGTGTTGCAGCGCCAGAGCGGGCAGCAGGACCGGCAACTGAGGCTGGATTTCCGGGGCGAGCAGTGAGCGGCCCACGGAAGGAGCGCGGCGCCGCCGCCGCAAGAGGATCGCAAAACGCCGGCCAGCCAGGAGGACAACCATGAAAGTCGGGATCGCGCTCAACATGCTGTGCGAGGAGGGCCGCCCCGATGTCGCCGTCGTCGGCGACCATCTCGCCCTCGGCGATCTCGCCGAGCCCTTGGGCTTTGATTCGCTCTTCGCGCTGGAGCACCATTTCACCGGCTATGCGATGTCGCCGGCGCCGACGCAATTGCTGGCCTATTTTGCCGGGCGCACAAAGCGGCTTCTGCTCGGCACTGCGGTCATCGTGCTGCCGTGGCATGATCCGATCCGCGCCGCCGAACAGATCGCGCTGCTCGATATTCTGTGCGGCGGGCGCTGTCTCTTTGGCTTTGGCCGCGGCGCGGCGAGTGTCGAATATGCCGGGTTTCGCGTGCCGATGGAGGAGGCCCGCCCGCGCTTTGCCGAGGCGGCGCAACTGATCCGCAAGGCCCTCGCCGAACCCGAATTCGAGTGGCAGGGAGAGTTCTTTCAGATCCCGCGCATGGCGATCCGGCCGCGTCCGGTCTCGCACCCGGAGCGGCGCTTTTACGCCTCCTCGGTCAGCCCGGAATCGGCCGAGATCATGGCCAGGCTTGGCTTTGGCATCCTTGTCGTGATGCAGAACGAGTGGCCAAAGGCCGCCGAGAGCATTGCCAGCTATCGCGAGATCGCGCTCTCGGTCGGTCACAACCCGCCGCCGCCGATCATCCTGACCAACGTGTCGTGCGCCGAGAGCCGCGCCGAGGCCGAGGAGCGCGCGCTCCGCTGGCTCGGGAGCAAATGGGAATCGATCGACGCCCATTACCATTTCTCCGACGGCCATCTCGCCGCGGTCAAAGGCTACGAATCCTACGGCAAGATGGCCAAGACCTACGCCCGCCTGCAAAGCGCTGAGGAGAAGGCGCGGGCCACCGAGTTCTACGTCAAGATCCAGATTGTCGGCACACCCGACGATTGCCTCCAGCAGATCGCCGAATTGCAGCGGCTGACCGGTCTCAACCACCTTGTCGCCGAGTTCTCCTTTGGCGGCATTCCGCATGGCGAGGCGGAAAAAAACATGCGCCTCTTCGCCCAGCGCGTCCTGCCGCGGTTGACGCAGGACCCGGCCTTTGCCGTGCCGGCGCCGGGGCGCGTCGCACCCGCCGCATCCGGTTCGGATCTCTTTGCCCCGGCGTGAGGATCGTCCGCTCCTCTCTGCGGGTTGTGCAGAGAGGAGCTCAGCGCAAGGCTGTCTTATGCCAAATCCTGATGGAGACGACCCTTACCACAAGAATTCGTCATGCCCGGCCTTGTGCCGGGCACCCACGCCTTTGCTGCAGCCGCCGGCGGCTATTTCAGGCGCGTGGATGGCCGGGCCAAGCCAGGCCATGACGGCTCTCATTGGCTTGAGGGTTCTGCTCATCGGGATATGGTGTCAGGTCTGCTGGATCGGATATTTGGCGAAGATTGTCTCGATCCGCTTGAACGCTTTGTCCGCCGCCTGTTTTGGGGTCATCCCGCCGGTCACGACATCGGCTTGCGCCACCTCCCAGACATGCTCGGTTTCGACCTGGGCATAGGCCGGATTGTAGACAAAATAATAGGGGATCGTCGGGTTGACGATGCCCTGCTCGACATAAGCCGGCCGGTGCGGATCGACCTTGGGATCGAGCCAGAACGGGTCGTGATCGATCAGTGATGGCATGACCGGCAGATAGCGGCCGAACCCGCCCTTCAGATAGGCGTCGTTGACCTTTGGCTCGATCATATACTTTGAAAACTCCTTGGCGACCGCGACGTTTTTTGCGCCCTTGGGGATGAGGATCAGGTTGACGGCGAAGACGCTCGGAAACTTCTTGCCCTCGTTGTTGAGTGGCGGAGCATAAGTCATCATATCGTGGTAATAGGCTTGATGATCGTGGATCATCGCCACTTCGGTCGACAGGGTGCCGTCGAGATCCATCACGCAGAGCTTGGAGTGAAAGGCGTTGTTGTCGTCGGCGTCGTTCCAGTTGACCGAACCCGGCGGGATGTAGCCCCCCTTGAACAGCGAGGTCAGCTTGTCCACCGCCCTGACCGCCGCCTCCTGCACCCGCGGATCGTCGGAGTGCAATTTGCCGTCCGGGGTGACGATGCCCTCGCCGCCATAGGCGATCAGGAACTGGTCGAATGTGCTGACGGAATCACCCCCGACCGTGCTGACCACAAAGCCCGTGGCATAGATGTGGCGCATACCCTGTGCCCGCAGCTTGTGCTGGATCGGTTTGAAGAAGTCGATAAAGGTGTCCCATCTGTCCGGGATGTCGGAGCGCTTGTAGCCCGCCTTTTCGACCAGATCACCCCAGATATGGAACGGCCGCACCGAACACTTATACGGCACGCCGTAATAGCTGCGCCGTTTCTCGACATTGCTGTAGCAATAGGCGCTGAGCGGCGCGGTGGGCATCATGCGCGATTTTTGCGTGTCGACCACGTCGGTCACGTCGAGCAGATTACCGGCCCAGGCCTGCTCGGGAGTGACCTCGCCCGGCGTGGCGTCGATCAGATCGGGGACAACGCCGCTGGTGATCGCCGAGATGATTTTTTGCCGCAACGGGGCAAACGGGACGATGCTGAGGTCGATCGTGTTGCCGCTGGCCTTCTCGTAACCGGCGACGACCGCGCGCAGCGCCGCGTCCTCTTCCGGGATGAAGCCCTGCGCCCACCATGCGCTGGCCGTCGTGGCGGCGGCATTGGCGATATAAGGCCGCGCCAGGGTTCCCGCCGCCGCCAATCCGAGCGATGCGCGCAATACCGAGCGCCGGCTGAGCCTTGTCATCTCGTCCCTCCCTTTTCCGCCCCGCGACCCGTTCGCGGCTGCGCTTGTTGTGCGGGGAGTGTGGGGCAAACGCCCGCCCGGTTCAACCCGCGACGGTTCGGTCTGGACAAAGGGTCGGAACATCGGCTTTGCCTTGAAAATCAGCCCCGCGTTCCAACACAGGCCGGTTTGGCCTGTCCGGCCCGCGCGCTCGATTCGCGGCCGATCCGCTCTCGCCCGGGCTCTCAGCTTTGCTGGATCGGATATTTGGCGAAGATCGCCTCGATCTGCTTGAGGGCCTTGTCCGCCGCCGCTTCCGGCTTCATCCCGCCGCTCACGATTTCGGCAAAGGCGACATTGAAGGGATGCGCGGTGCGCACCTCCGCATAGGCCGGGTTGTAGACAAAGTAGAGCGGGATCGTCGGGCCGAAAAAAACCTGCCGGACATAGGGTGGCCGGTGCGGATCCTTGGGGTCGAGCCACCACGGGTCGTCTTTCACCACTTCGGGAAAGACCGGCAGGTTGCGGCCGAGGCCAGCCTTCAGATAATCGCCGCTGATCTTGGGCTGGATCAGGTATTTTGTGAAATCCTTGGCGACCTCGACGTTCTTTGCGCCTTTCGGGATCATGGCGATGCCGGCGAGAACCTGACTCGGCAAGACCTTGCCCTCATTGCTGAGCGGCAGGCCGTGCGTGATCGTGTCGTGGTAATAGACCTGCTTATTGTGATAGAGCGCAACCTCGGTCGAGATCGAACCGTCAAAATCCATCACGCAGAGCTTGGAGTGAAAGGCGTTGTTGTCGTCGGCGTCTTGCCAGTTGATTGAACCCGGCGGGACATAACCCCCCTTGTAGTCGGAGGAGAGCCGGTCGAGTGCCTTGATCACCGCTTCGCGCACCTGGGGGTCGTCGGTGTGCAGCTTGCCGTCCGGGGTGACGAGGTTCTGGCCGCCATAAGCGATCATGTGAGCCTGAAAGGTGCTGGTCGGATCGTTGCCGGCGGTGCTGAGCGACCAGCCCATGCCATAGGTATGGCGCATGCCCTTGGCGCGCAGGCTCCGTTGCACCGGCTTGAAGAAATCGCAGAACGCGTCCCAGGTCTTGGGCAGGTCGGAAACCTTGTAGCCTGCCTTTTCGATCAGGCTGCTCCAGATATGGAACGGCCATGCCCCTGATGCGAACGGCGCACCGTAATAGCTGCGCCGCTTTTCGACATTGCTGTAGCAATAAGCGCTGGCCAAGGCAGTGGGCAGAAATTTTGATTTCTGGGTTTCCACCACATCGGTCATATCGACAAGCTGACCCCTCCAGGCGCTTTCCGGAACGATCTCGGGCGGCGTGGCGTTGATCACGTCCGGCACGACGCCGCTGGTGATGGCCGAAACGATCTTCTGGCGCAGCGGGGCAAACGGCACGATGTTGTAGTCGATCGTGTTGCCGCTCGCCTTCTCGTAATCCGCGACCAGCTGGCGAAAGGCCGCATCCTCCTCAGGGATGAAGCCCTGCACCCACCATGCGGTCGCGGTCTTGGCCTGCGCATTGGCGAGATAGGGCCGCGCCAGGGTTCCTGCCGCCGCCAACCCCAACGACGCACGCAACACCGAACGCCGGCTGAGCCTTGTCATCTCGTCCCTCCCTTTTCCGCCCCGCGACCCGTTCGCGGCTGCGCTTGTTGTGCGGGAAGTGTGGGGCAAACACCCGCCCGGTTCAACCCGCGACGGTTCGGCCTGGACAAAGGGCCGGAAAACCGGCTTTGCCTTGAAAATCAACCCCGCGTTCCAACACAGGCCGGTTTGGCCTGTCCGGCCCGCGCACTCGACCGCGGCCGATCCGCTGTTGCGAGGCCTTTCAGCTTTGCGCGATCGGATATTTGGCGAAGATCTGCTCGGACCGAGCAAACGCCTTGTCAACAGCCTCTTTGAGCGTCGCCTGGCCCCTGGCGACATCGACCAGGGCCAACTGGAAGACGTGCTCGTTTTCGACCTGCGCCCAGGCCGGGTTGTAGGAATACCAGACCGGCAGCGTCGGCCTCTTGAAGCCTTGCTCAATGATCGGCAGCAGGTGCGGAATGACCTCTGGTGGACCGGTGCGGGTCCACCACGGGTCGTTCAAGGCCTCGTGCGGGTAGACCGGCACGGCGCGGCCGATCCCGCCCTTCACCCACTCGTTCTCGATTTTGGGCTGCATGAAGTACTTGGCAAAGTCCTTCGCCACCGCGATGTTCTTCGCCTGCTTGGGGATCACCGCGGTGAAGGTGCCGAAAAATCCCGGGATTACCTTGCCCTCGTCGTTGAGCGGCAGGGCGTGGGTGATGACGTTCTTCAGTTCGCCCGGCATCGCCGTCAGCATCGCGATCTCGGTCGACAACGTGCCGTCGAAATCGACGATGCACAGCTTCGAGTGGAACGAGTTGTTGTCGTCGGCGTCGTTCCAATTGATCGAGCCCGGCGGGTTATAGCCGTCCCTGTAGATGGTGGCGAGCTTGTCCATCGCCTTGGCCGCTGCCTCGCGGACCTTGGGATCCTTGGAGTTCAGCTGGCCGTCCTTGGTCACCGTGTTCTCTCCGCCGTAGGCGACCGTGAAATGCTCCTGGGTGTTGATCGGATCGATCCCTACCGTGCCGACCACAAAGCCGTAGGCGTAGGTGTGGCGCATGCCCAGCGCCTTCAATTTCTTCTGCATCGGCTTGAAGAAATCGAGGAACGGGTCCCACTTGTTCGGGATATCCGAGGTCTTGTAGCCGGCTTTCTCGACCAGACTGCCCCAGATGTGGAACGGGGTCAGCGCCCCCGCCCATGGGAGGGCGTAGTAGCTGCGCTTTTTGGTGACGTTGTTGTAGCAATTGACGCTGGCCAGCGCCGCATCGACGAATTGCGACTTGTACGGCTCGATGATGTCGCTGACGTCTTCGAGCGTGTCGGCCCAGGCCTGTAGTGGAATGAAAGGGCCGAACGCCGGTTCGACCAGATCCGGCACGACGCCGCTGGTGATCGCCGAGATGAATTTCTGGCGCAGCGGGGCGAACGGGACGATGCTGTAGTCGATCTTGTTGCCGCTGGCCTTTTCGTAGTCGGCGACAAGCTTCTTGAACGCTGCGTCCTCCTGCGGGACGAAGCCCTGCGCCCACCACACGGTGGCGGTCTTGGCTTGCGCGTTGGCGATATAGGGGCGCCCCAGCAGCGTTCCCGCCGCCGCAACTCCTACTGACGCGCGCAACACAGACCGTCTGGAGAGCTTGTCCATACTCATTCCTCCCTTGCTCAAACCGCACCCGTTGCGGATGCGCATTTGTTCTCGTTTGGGGATGAGTGTGAACCTATCGCCCGGCGCGTTCAACGGCGCTGTGCGCCACCGGTCTCGGGCCGCCGCGCCGACACCGCCGTGGGAGAGGGCTTTCAGCTTTGCTGGATCGGGTATTTGGCGAAGATCGCCTCGATCCGCTTGAACGCCTTGTCCACCGCCTGTTCCGGTGTCATGCCGCCGGTCACGATATCGGCCCAGGCGACGTTGAAGTTATGCTCTGTTCGCACCTGTGCGTAAGCCGGGGTGAAGGCGTAGTATGGCGCGATCGTCGGGCTTTCCAGACCTTGCTGCACGTAGGGCCGACGGTGCGGGTCCGTCGGGTCGCTCCACCACGGGTCGCTCTTGGCGATTTCCGGGAAGACCGGGAGAAACCGGCCAAGCGCCCCTTTCAAAAATTCATTGTTGACCTTTGGTTCGATAATATATTTCAGGAAGTCCTTTGCGACCGCGACATTCTTTGCTCCCTTGGGGATAAAGCCCTGGGCGACAAAAAACTGGCTGGGCAATTCCTTTCCTTCATTGCTGAGCGGCAGGCCATGCGTGACCATGTCATGATAATAGGCCTGCTTATCCTGGATCATCGCCAGTTCGGTTGACAGGGTGCCGTCGAAATCGATAACGCAGAGTTTTGAGTGGAAGGCGTTGTTGTCGTCCGCGTCGTTCCAGTTGACGGCGCCCGGCGGGATGTAGCCTTCCTTGAACAGCGAGGCCAGTTTGGTCAGCGCTTTGACCGCCGCCGCGCGCACCTGCGGATCGTCCGCATGGAGCTTGCCGTCCGGGGTGACGATGCCGGCGCCACCATAGGCGATCAGAAAGGCGTGAAAGGTGGCGGTCGGATCGTTGCCGACGGTGCTGATCTCCCAGCCGTAGCTGTAGATGTGGCGCATGCCCTGGGCCCGCAGCTTGGTCTGCATCGGCTTGAAAAAGTCGATAAAAGCATCCCAGGTCTTTGGGATGTCCGAAACCTTGTACCCGGCCTTTTCGATCAGATCGCCCCAGATGTGGAAGGGGGTGACTGCGCCGGCATACGGCACGGCATAAAAGCTGCGCCGCTTCTCGACACGGTTATAGCAGTTGGTGGCGATCAATGCGGTGGAGAGATATTGCGATCTTTGCGGCTCGATGACATCGCTGACATCGAGCAACGCATCATTCCAGGCCTGCTCAGGCACGACCTCAGGCGGGGTGGCATTGATCACGTCCGGGACGACGCCGCTGGTGATTGCCGAGATGATCTTCTGGCGCAGCGGCGCGAAGGGGACGATGCTGTAGTCGATCCTGTTGCCGCTCGCCTTCTCATAATCGGCCACCAGCTTGCGGAAGGCGGCATCCTCCTCGGGGATGAAGCCCTGCACCCACCATGCGGTTGCAGTGGTAGCTGCCGCGTTGGCGATAAAGGGCCGCGCCAAGGGGCCTGCCGCCGCCAATCCCAACGACGCGCGCAGTATCGAACGCCGAGACAGCTTGTCCATACTCGCTTTTCCCCTCTTCAGACCGCACCCCGACCGATGCGGTTCGTTCTTGTTGAAGGGCGAGTGTGGGTCAGGAATCCGGAAGATTCAATGGAGTACCGCGTTACCGCATAGCAGGACGGCGCTCCTGTGCGCCGTCCTGTGAGGTCTTCCTATGCCTGCTGGATCGGGTATTTGGCGAAGATCTCCTGGCACCGCTTGAGAGCCCCTTCCATCGCCTGCTCCGGCGCCATCCCGTGATCGACGATGTTGGCGATGCCGAGCTGGAAGACGTGCTCGGTATCGACCTGAGCCATCGCCGGGCTGTACGCCTCATAGACCGGCATCGACAGACCGAACAGGGTCTCCTTGATATATTCGGTGCGGTGCGGGTCGCCGGAATGGATCCAGAACGGGTCGCTCTGGGCGACCTTTGGATAGGGGATGGCCCAGCGGCCGAGCCCGCCCTTCAGATACTTGCTCAGAACCTTTGGCTCCATCGTGTATTTGAGGAATTCGGTGGCGAGCTCGACATTCTTCGCCCCCTTCGCGATGACATTGCCAAAGACACCGGCCTGCGCCGGGAACTCCTTGCCCTCGTCGTTGAGCGGAAGACCGTGGGTGATGATGTCGTCGTATTCCGCCTTGTTGTGAATGAGGGCAAGTTCGGTCGAGATCGTACCGTCAAAATCGACGATGCACAGCTTTGAGTGAAAGGCGTTGTTGTCGTCGGCGTCGTTCCAGTTGACAACGCCCTTTGGCACATAACCCTCCTTGAAATCGTTGCTGAACCGGGTCAGCGCCTTGAGCACCGCCTCCTTGACCGCGGGATCGTCGGCGTGCAGCTTGCCATCGGGAGTGACGAGGCCCTGGCCGCCATAGGCGATCATGAAGTTGTAGAAGGTGTTGATCGGATCGACCCCGACGGTGCTGATC
Source organism: Allostellaceae bacterium (assembly GCA_050730055.1). Lineage (GTDB taxonomy): Bacteria > Pseudomonadota > Alphaproteobacteria > ATCC43930 > CGMCC-115725 > AP-15. The sequence goes on along the minus strand of JBOHMF010000063.1, from coordinate 1,527 downwards.
TCCCAGCCATAGGCGTAGGTGTGGCGCATCCCCTGGGCCTGCAACTTCGGCTGCAACGGCTTGAAGAAATCGAGGAACTTGGTCCAGGTCTTTGGGATGTCCGCAGGGTTGGCGCCCGCTTTCTCAACCAGCGATTTCCAGATGTGGAACGGCACCGCCGCTTCCTTCCACGGCACCTGGTAGTAGGCGCGCTTTTTGGTTTCGTTGTTGTAGAGATTGCTGCTGAGCAGCGCAGTCTGGTTGAACTCGGACTTCTGGGTCTCGACGATGTCGCTGACATCGAGGAGCCTGCCGTTCCAGGCTTCCAGCGGGGCAAAGAAGAAATCGGCGACCTCCATGATGTCGGGGACGACACCGCTCGTAACCGCGGAGATCATCTTCTGGCGCAGCGGGGCGAAGGGGACGATGCTGTAGTCGATCTTGTTGCCGCTCGCCTTCTCATAATCGGCGACCATGGTGCGGTATGCGGTGTCCTCGTCGGGGATGAACCCCTGCGCCAGCCACATCGATGCGGTCTTGGCTTGCGCGTTGGCGATATAGGGCCGCCCCAGTAGCGTTCCCGCCGCCGCAATTCCGACCGACGCACGCAGCAGCGAGCGTCGAGACAGCTTGTCCATGCTGTTTCCTCCTTTATCCGAACCGCGGCCCATGTGCCGGGGCGCGGTTATCCCCGCTCGGGAGCGAGCGTGGCGCAAACGCTAAACTCGTCCGATCGTTCATTGTTATTCCTACGCACGGTAGAAGCAAAGAAGGAACATCGCCCCCACTGTGTCGCGGGAGAGCGTCTTTTTGTCGCTCTCAGGGCAAAATCAGGCCGGCCCGCGGTTTTGCAGCCGCGCGGGCCGGCTTCTCGCAGGACTCAACCCTTGACCCCGCCCATCGTCAGACCGGAAGTCATGCGGTTGCGGAAGGCATAATAGGTCGCAATCGGCGGCAGCGCGTAGATGACGGCGGTCGCCATCATGTAGTTCCACGGCGCCTGATCGCTGTTGAGGAACTGGGCCAGCGCCACCGGCACGGTCATGCTCTTCGGACTCTCCAACAGCAGGAACTGGAACAGATAATCATTCCAGGCGAGGAGCAGCGCGTAGGTGCCGACCGCGACCAGCGCCGGCGCCATCAGCGGCAGATAGATGCGCAGATAGATCTGCCAGGGCGAAGCGCCGTCGATCCGCGCCGACTCGTCGAGTTCGATCGGGATGCTGGCGCCGTAATTCTGAAAGATGAAAATCGCGTAGGGGGTGGCAAACGTCACCAGAGCCGCGATCGGCGCCCACAGATTGTTCATCAACCCGTAAATTTCGATCAGCCGGTAGAATGGAATCGACAGGAACGAGGCCGGGATCACATAGGTCAAGAGCGCCGTGTTGGTGACGACCCAGCCGTAGCGGATGCGCATGCGGGTGATCACAAAACTGGTCATCGTGCCGAACAGCAACGTAAAGAACGTCACCGCCACGCCGAACTCGATGCTGTTGGCGTACTGGTGCCAGAAATTTGCAAGATACCAATAGCCCTGGGTGAGGA
>JBOHMF010000062.1:0-13582 GCA_050730055.1 Allostellaceae bacterium | reverse complement strand
GCTGAAGGCCCACTGGACAAGCCCGGCCATGACAAAAGATCAGGCCCAAACGCAAAGCTCAAGAATAGAGATTTCCGAAAGGCGACCGTCTTCCTGAAGTTCTATTTCCTTTGTGCGGTCTCGGGTGTCTACAAACGTTGCAACTGCGGTCTCCCAGGGTAGGCTGGGCATCACGTATACTTTAAGAGCTCTCTGGAGCCCTTTTGGCAATTGCTCGTGGATTTCCTTCAAATCGATCATCATGAGGATTCCTGTCCCAGCGCGGTCTCAGGTGTTCATCGCGTCGAAGAACTCGGAATTGCTCTTCGATTCCTTGAGCTTGTTGATCAGGAATTCGAGGCCGTCAACGGTGCCCATCGGCGTCAGGACGCGGCGCAGCACCCACATCTTTGACAGCACGCCGCGATCGACCAGCAGCTCCTCCTTGCGGGTGCCGGACTTGGTGATGTCGATCGAGGGGAAGGTGCGCTTGTCGGCGACCTTGCGGTCGAGCACGATCTCGGAATTGCCGGTGCCCTTGAACTCCTCAAAGATGACCTCGTCCATGCGCGAGCCGGTGTCGATGAGGGCTGTGGCGATGATCGTCAGCGAGCCGCCTTCCTCGATGTTGCGCGCTGCACCAAAAAAGCGCTTTGGCCGCTGCAAGGCGTTGGCATCGACGCCGCCGGTCAGGACCTTGCCGGAGGACGGCACGACCGTGTTGTAGGCGCGCGCGAGACGGGTGATCGAATCCAGCAGGATCACGACATCGCGCTTGTGCTCGACGAGACGCTTCGCCTTCTCGATCACCATCTCGGCGACGTTGACGTGGCGCTGAGCCGGCTCGTCAAAGGTCGAGCTGATCACCTCGCCGCGCACCGAGCGGGCCATGTCGGTCACCTCCTCGGGGCGCTCGTCGATCAGGAGCACGAGCAGGTAGACCTCGGGATGGTTGGCGGCGACGGCATGGGCGATGTTCTGCAGCATCACCGTCTTGCCGGTGCGCGGCGGCGAGACGATCAGCGCGCGCTGCCCCTTGCCGAGCGGGGTGATCAGGTCGATGACGCGGGTTGTCAGGTCCTTGCGGCTCGAATCGTCAAATTCGAGCTGGAGCTTCTCTTCGGGATAGAGCGGGGTCAGGTTGTCAAAATTGATGCGCTGGCGCACCCGCTCGGGATCGTCAAAATTGATGCTGGTGACTTTCAGCAGCGCAAAGTAGCGCTCGCCGTCGCGCGGCGAACGGATCTGGCCCTCGACCGTGTCGCCGGTCCTGAGACCAAAGCGCCGCACCTGGCTCGGGCTGACATAGATGTCGTCGGGTCCGGCCAGGTAGTTCGCCTCAGGCGAGCGCAGAAAGCCAAAGCCGTCCGACAGCACTTCCAGCACGCCGTCGCCCGAGATCGGCACCTCGTTCTCGGCGAGCTGTTTCAGGATTGCGAACAGCATGTCCTGCTTGCGCAGCGAGGAGGCGTTCTCGATTTCGAGTTCCTCGGCGAAGGCCAGGAGCTCGGCGGGGGATTTCCGTTTTAATTCTTGCAGATTCATGGGGTTTCGCGTGGCGCTGGAGGCGGGAGGTTGCCCGTTGGGGAAACTCTGCGCGGCAGAGTGCCCGCAGGGCGGCAGAGATGAGGAGGAGAGGAACGGGGCCGGCGGGAAATGCCGGTCGCCCGGCTTTCGGTTTCCCCTTAGCCAAGGAAGATGGGCAAGTCAAACGGGATTGCAAGATCGCCGGCATGTCCGTTGCGGGGCTCCGCTCAGAACGGCTTGACCACAACCAGGATGACGATCGCGATCAGGGCGAGGGTCGGCAGTTCGTTGATGACACGGTAGAAACGCGCGGGATGGCGGTTGCGATCCGCGGCAAAAATGCGGCGCAGCCGAATGAGCCAGAAATGGAAGGCGGTGAGGGCGGCGACAAGGCCGAGCTTGGCCGGAAACCACCCCATCCGCCAATCGACAAGACCCGGCGTCCCGGCAAGCATAAGGCCGAACAGCCAGGTCGCGATCATCGCCGGGGTCATGATCGCACGTTCCAGGCGCCGCTCCATCACCTTGAAGGTTTCCGCCGTCTCGGAGCCGGTGCGGACCCCCGCATGATAGACAAAGAGCCGCGGCAGATAGAGCAGCCCCGCCATCCAGGCGATCACGGCGAGGATGTGAAACGCCAAGGTCCAGGGATAGGCGGCGGCGAGCCACCCGCTCATCCCCCGCTCCCGGCAAGCGCGCAGCGCGCATGAGCGGGGCCGCAAATCCGCGACGGCTCGCCCGGGACAATCCCTTGGACAATCCCTTGGACAATCCCTTGGACAATCCCTTGGGCAATCCCTTGGGCAATCCCTTGGGCAATCCCTTGGGCGGTTCCTTCATGGCCGACCGCCGCGCGGACGAGCCGCGCCAGGGCGGCGATAAAGGCGGGCGCGGCGCCGACCGTCGCCACCCGGTGATAGGCCGGAACCCCGCAAGTCTCGGCGAGGCAGCGATAGTCCTGATCGAGTTCGACGAGCGTCTCCGAATGCTCGGAGACAAACGAGATTGGCGCCACGACAAGCGGCACCCGGTCGCGACCGGCCTGCCGGATCTCCTCGTCGGTCAGCGGTTCGAGCCAGGCGAGCGGCCCGACGCGGCTCTGAAAGCACAGGCGCCAATCGAGATCGGGCCGGGCGAGTGCAGCGACGATTGCGTTCGCCGTCATCTCGACCTGCTCGCGATAAGGGTCGCCCGCCGCGGCGATGCGTTGCGGCAGACCGTGCGCTGTCAAGAGCAGGCGCGGCGGTCCGCCCTGCGCCGCGGCGGCGAGGGCCGGGCGGATCAGCGCGGTGATCGTCGCGACAAATCCCTCCTCGCGCGGATAGCAGCACACGGCGCGGGTCGGAACGCGCAACCCCAGCCGCGCCGCCGCCCGTCGCCAGGCGGCGAACGAGGAGGCCGTTGTCGTTGTCGAGAATTGCGGGTAGAGCGGCAGGCATAGGATCGTGTCCGGAGCCCATGCGCGGACGGCACGGACGGCTTCGTCGGTCGTCGGGTACCAATAGCGCATGGCGATGAAGGAACGGTGACCGGGTCCGAGCGCGGTATCAAGGGCCTTGGCTTGGGCCTCCGTATTGGCGAGAAGCGGCGAAGCGCCGCCGAGCCGGGCATAGATGTCGCGCGCCACCGGCGCGCGGCGCGCGGCGACAAGCCGCGCTAGCGGCCGGCGCAACACGCCCGGCAGGGCGATGACGGCCGGGTCGCCAAACAGGTTGCGCAAAAACGGTTCGACCGCTTCCAGGCTGTCCGGGCCGCCGAGGTTCATCAGCACGACCGCCGTCTTTGTCATCGGCAAGGGCTTCTACCCGTCGCCGAGCAGGCGGGCGAGTTGGGCAACGTTCTCAAGCGGCGTCTCCGGCAGGACGCCGTGGCCGAGATTGAACACATGAGGACCTCCGCCCAGCTCCCGCCGGATTTCGCCAACTGCGGCGGCAAGCGGCGCACCGCCGGCGAGCAGCAGAGCCGGGTCGAGATTCCCCTGAACCGCAGCGCGCGGCTGCAATCGCGCACGGGCATACGCAGCCGGCACCGCGGTGTCGAGCGCGATCGCATCAACCCCGGTCTCGGCGGCGTAACGCTCATACAAAACCCCGGCGCCGCGCGGAAAGCCGATCACCGGACAGAGAGGAAACCGGTTCTTCAGAGCCGCGACAATCCGCTTTGTCGGCGCGATGACCCACCGTGCAAGAGCCGGTTCCGGCAATACCCCGGCCCAGCTGTCAAAAAGCTGCACCGCTTCCACCCCGGCCTCGATCTGTGCCGCGAGAAGCCCGATCGTCCCGGTCACGAGCAGCTCGATCAACGCGCCAAAACCCTCGGAGTCCTGGTAGGCCCGCAGCCTTGCCCGGGAAAAGTCGCGGCTGCCGCCGCCTTCGAGCATGTAGGCTGCAACCGTCCACGGGGCACCGGCAAAGCCGATCAACGCCGTCCCACCGTCGAGCGCAGCCGCAGCGCGGCGCACCGCCGCAAAAACCGGCTCAAGCCGGGCGACTGCCGCAACCGGGTCAAACCGGGCCAGTTCGGAGAACGACCCGATCGGATCGAGCTGCGGCCCCTCGCCCTCGCGATAGGCAAGCTTCTGGCCAAGGGCGTGGGGCAGCAACAGGATATCCGAGAACAGGATCGCCGCGTCCATATGAAAGCGACGCACCGGCTGCAGGGTCAACTCGGCTGCGAGAGAAGGCGTCAGGCACAATTCGAGAAAGTCGCGCGCGCGGGCACGCACGGCGCGGTACTCGGGAAGGTAGCGGCCCGCCTGACGCATCAGCCACCACGGCGGCCGGGCAAGCGTTTCGCCAGCCAGCGCGCGGATCAGCGGCTTGACGGCCGGCGTCCGGGTGCAGGGCAGGTTTACCCCCGTCATTCGGCTCCTCTCCCTCCACTTCCTCTATTATGCTAAATAGATGTAGTGGATAGTGGTTGCCTGTGAAAACTGTGGATTACCACTCATTCAGGGTGTTTTTCCACTCCTCGGGTGACCGGCCGACGAGGGCTGTTGCGGTGGAGGAATCACGGGATTTCTGCCGGAACCCGAGAGGTTGCGCGGGCTGATCATGTCTGGGAAAACGGGGACGGTCGGCAGTCGGGACAGGGTTTTCCCGGCTTTTTGCGGCCATGGATAAAAGTAGTCGCAGGCTCGCAAACCTGTGTTTTGACAAGAGGGAAGCGGGGAAGCTTTGCCCGTGGCGAACGACACCGGCTGGTTTTCCCCGCTGTCCAGCGGTTTATGCACTTCGGGTCCGGGATGGATGACGGTATGGCGGCAATGCGTTTTCACCTGCATCTCGTTTCCGACTCGACCGGGGAAACCGTGCAGACGATGGCGCGCGCCTGCCTGGCGCAGTTTGAAGACGCGCAGCCGGTCGAGCACGTCTGGAGCATGGTGAGCAAACGCAGCCAGATCGAGCGGGTGATCGCCGGGGTTGAGGCCAATCCCGGGGTCGTCCTGTTCACACTTGTCAACGATACCCTGCGCGACCTGTTGCAGCAAGCCTGCCGGCGGCTGCAAATCCCGGCGATCCCGGTTCTCGATCCGGTGATCGGCGCACTTGCCGCCTATCTCGGGCGCAAGAGCCGCGGCCAGCCGGGCGTGCAGCACCTGCTCACCAATGAGTATTTTGCCCGCATCGACGCGATGACCTTCGCCCTCAATCACGACGACGGGCAGTCGACCTTTGGTCTCGACGAGGCCGACGTGTGCCTTGTCGGCGTCTCACGCACCTCGAAGACCCCGACCTGTCTCTATCTGGCAAATCGCGGCATCAAGGCCGCGAATGTCCCGTTTGTACCCGGCATGACGCTGCCCCCCGAGCTGTTCGATGCTCACCACCCGTTGGTCATCGGCTTGACCAACGACCCGGAACGGCTGATCCAACTGCGCCGCCACCGGCTCAACATGTTGCAGCAGGATGTCGGCACCGACTACACGGATCTTGAAGCGGTCAGGGCCGAGGTGCGCGAAGCGCGGCGGACTTTTGCTGGACGGCACTGGCCGGTCATCGATGTGACCCGGCGCTCGATCGAGGAGACCGCCTCGGCGATCATGCGGATGCTGGCGCGCCGGCATGGCGGCGATGCCTGAGCCGTTGATTCTCGCCTCGGCGAGTCCGGCGCGGGCTCAACTCCTCGCCTCGGCGGGGCTTGATTTTCGGGTCGAAGCCGCGGCGATCGATGAAGCGGCGATCAAGCACGCCCTCAAGGCCGATGGCGCCGGGGCGGCGGAGTGCGCTGCGGCGTTGGCCGAAGCAAAAGCCCGGTGGATCTCTGAGCGCCACCCCGCGGCGCTCGTCATCGGCGCTGATCAGATCCTCGTCTGCGAGGGGGTCTGGTTTGACAAGCCGGCCGATCTCGCCAAAGCCCGCGTCCAGTTGCAGGCCCTGCGCGGAAAAAGCCACGCGCTGATGACCGCGGCTTGCGCCACCGTTGCCGGCGAGCCGATCTGGCATGGCCTCGCGCAGCCGCGTCTGGCCATGCGCGGATTTGACGACGGTTTTCTCGATACCTATCTCGCCGTCGAGGGGTCCGCAGTTCTGGAGTCGGTTGGCGCCTACCGGATCGAGGGCCGCGGCGTCCAGTTGTTCGACCGCATCGACGGCGACTTCTTTGCCGTTCTCGGTCTGCCGCTCCTACCCCTCCTCGCATTTCTGCGTGATCGCGGCGTCCTTCCGGCGTGAGGCATCGTCATGGGAATCACCGGCAAGGGGCGTCTCGCGGGCATCATGGGGTGGCCGGTCAGCCATTCCCGTTCGCCGGTCCTGCACGGTTTCTGGATTGATCAGCTTGCCATCGACGGCGTCTATGTGCCGCTCGCGGTGCCGCCGCAGCGGCTCGAACAGGCGTTGCGGGCCCTGCCGGCGCTCGGCTTTCGCGGCGTCAACCTGACCCTCCCGCACAAGGAGGCGGCACTCCTGATCGCCGATCGGGTCGATCCGGTCGCCCGCCGGATCGGCGCCGTCAACACCATCGTCGTCGCCGCGGACGGCAGCCTCGAAGCATTCAACACCGATGCCTACGGCTTTCGCGAGCACCTGCGCGAAACCGCGCCCGACTGGCAAGCCGAGACCGCACCGGCGGTCGTGCTCGGCGCGGGCGGCGGGGCGCGCGGCGTGCTGGCGGCTCTGGCCGAGGCGGGCGCCTGTGAAATCCGCCTTGTCAACCGCACCCGGGCACGGGCCGAAGCAGTCACGCGGGCATTGGCCACAACGGCGACGCCCATCACCGTCCATTCCTGGGAGGAAAGAAGCGAGGCGCTGCACGGCGCCGGGCTTCTCGTCAATACGACAAGCCTTGGCATGGAGGGCCAGCCGCCGCTCCTCATCGATCTGTCGCCGCTGCCGCAGAGCGCCGTCGTTGTCGATATCGTCTACGTGCCGCTGGAAACCACTCTTCTCGCGGCGGCGCGGCGGCGCGGGCACCGCGTTGTCGATGGTCTTGGAATGCTGCTGCATCAGGGCCGCCCCGGCTTTGAGGCGTGGTTTGGCAGAGCGGTGACGGTCACGGCCGAATTGCGGGCGGCGATGCTCGCCACTCTTGAGCCGGCCGCATGATCATCCTCGGTCTGACCGGCTCGATCGGCATGGGCAAAAGCACCGCAGCGGCGACCTTGCGGCGCCTGGGGATGCCGCTGTTTGACGCCGATCGCGCCGTCCACCGCCTGCTCGCACCCGGCGGCGGCGCGGTCGCGCGCGTCGCCGCGGCATTTTCCGGCACGCGCGATGAGGCCGGCGGGATCGATCGCTGGCGCCTTGGCGCGCGGGTCTTTGGCGATCCTGCCGCGCTGGTGCGGCTCGAAGCCATTCTGCACCCGATGGTCAGGGCCGAGGAGAGACGGTTCATCGCGCGGGCGCGGGCGCGGCGCAATCCGATCGTCGTGCTCGACGTGCCGCTGCTGTTTGAGAGCGGCGGGGCGGAGCGCTGCGATTACGTACTGGTCGTCTCGGCGCCGCTCTTCTTGCAGCGCCAGCGCGTGTTGCGGCGGCCAGGGATGACCGAGGCGCGCTTCGCGGCGATCCTTGCCCAACAGATGCCGGATGCCGAAAAGCGGCGGCGCGCCGATTTTGTCGTGGTGACCGGTCTCGGGCGCGGCCTGACCTTGCGGCGCCTGAAGGCGGTTCTCAGAATATTGCGCGACCGGCAGCAGCGGCAGGGGGAGGAATAATGCGCGAGATCGTGCTCGACACCGAGACCACCGGCCTCGACCCGAAGGGGGGTCATCGCGTCGTCGAGATCGCCTGTCTCGAACTCCTCCATCACATCCCGACCGGCCGGAGCTTTCACCGCTATCTCGATCCCGAGCGCGACATGCCGGAAGACGCGCGCGCCATCCACGGACTCGGCATCGACTTTCTCACCGGGCAGCCTCTCTTTGCGGCGATCGTCGATGAGCTTTTGGCTTTTATCGGCCCGGACCCGCTTATCATCCACAATGCCGAGTTCGACCTTGCGTTTCTCAACGCCGAATTGACCCGGCTCGGGCGGCCGCCGATCGGGGTTGCCCACGTCGATACGCTGGCGCTGGCGCGCCGGCGTTTCCCGGGAGCGCCGGCCAGCCTCGACGCGCTGTGCCGGCGCTTTGCGCTCGATCTGTCGGTGCGCGAGAAACACGGCGCCGAGGTCGATTGCCGGCTCCTGGCTGCGGTCTATGTCGAACTCCTGGGCGGACGCCAGCCCGGGCTCGATTTTGCGCTGCCCGAGACGGCGGTGGTCGCCGCCAGCCGGGAGCGCCGCGCGCCGCGACCGCATGCTCCGACCGACGCCGAGCGCGCCGCGCACGAAGAAATGCTGGCGCTCCTCACCGCCCCGCTGTGGCGAACGGAGGCGTGAGGCGCGCTCTCGCCGCCCGATAACCGGCTCCTCTGATGAACCATCGCCGATTGGGGATCGTTCTCCGTCGGTGTGAAGGGAGGAGCATTCTTATGAAATCGATCTTGATGGCGGCGAGCCTGGCCCTCGCACTGACGTTTTCCTTGTCCCCCATATCACCGGCGATGGCAAAAGGCTGCCTGAAGGGCGCCGTCGCCGGCGGGGTGGTCGGCCACGTGGCGGGGCATCATACCAAGACCGGGGCGCTTGCCGGCTGCGTCATCGGCCACCACCGCGCCGCCAAAAAAGCCAGCCATAACGCCAAGTAGAACCTCTCTGAGGAGCGGCGCCTAGACCACCTCGGCGCCCGGCGGGATACCGGGCGCGGGGGAGACCTGCTGGCGCCGCAGCAACTCGGCAAAATCGATCGGGTTGATCATCAGGGGCGGAAACCCGCCGTCGCGTGTTGCTTCAGCGATGACGGCGCGGGCAAAGGGGAAGATGATGCGCGGCGTCTCGACGAGGATCAGCGTCGGCAGGATCGCCTCCGGGGCGTTCCTGACCGTGACCACCGCACCATAGACGAGTTCGACCAGAAACACGGGATCGTTGTTGACCCGCGCCGAGACGTTGATCGATAACGTGACCTCGAACACCTCGGGCGCGAGGTTCTGGGCGCTGACATCGACATTGATGTCGACCTGCGGCTGCGCGCTCGGCTGGATCAGGCTCTGCGGCGCGCGCGGGTTCTCAAACGACAGATCCTTGACATACTGGGCGTTGACGATCAGTTGCTGCGCCTCTGCCGTAATTGCAGATTGGCTGCCCTGACCATTGCCCCGCGTCGCTTCCGACATGACCCCTCCTCGGCGGACCGCCCGGCCCGATCCTCTCACTCTGTCCGCGGCGTGAACAGCGGCTCGACAGCGCGATCCGGACGGGTCGGATCAATGCGCAGCACCGTGCCGTTCGGCACCGAGAGGCCGGTCAGCGCCCGGATGAAGCCCCAATGCGTGACGACTGCGACCTCATGCCAGGCTCCTGCCGCCATCTGCCGGCAAAAGGTGCGTGAGCGCTCGGCGATCGCCGCTTCGCTCTCTTCCGCTTCTGGCCACCACGGATCGGCCAGATGGTCAAAGGCGAGATCGGGCCACAGAGCGCGCAATTCGTGCAAGGGCGAACCGATATCGCAGGTATAGCAGAAGCGCTCGGCCACCGCCGCCGCGATCGCGATCGGCCAGCCGCGCGGCGCGGCGATGATCGCCGCGGTCTCCAGCGCGCGCCGGTAGGGGCTGGCGATCAGGCGCCGCACCGTTTGGCCGTGTCGGGCGAGAGCGCGGGCGGCTTCCTCGGCCTGGCGCCGTCCTTCCTCGGTGAGATGGGGGTCGCGGATGCCGGGGTCGCGCCGCGTCGCGGAAAACACCCGGTTGAATTCGGTCTGGCCGTGGCGGATCAGGATCACGCGCGCTCACCCGTTCCGCCCGACGGCGCCGCAGAGCAGCGGGTCCCTGGCCGCCTGTTTGCCCGCCGCGCTTGCCGTTGCGGGACAAAGGGCCCATCTTTTCCTTGATTCGCAACGAGAGCGCGCTCGGGCGATGCCAGAGGGTTGGCGCGGCGCAGAACAGGATGGGCGGCGTGGGTCAATATTTCGACATCATCCTGTTTGCGATGATCGCCGTGTTCCTGGTGCTGCGGCTGCGCAGCGTGCTCGGGCGGCGGACCGGCGTTGAGCGCCGCCCCGATCCGTCCCGCAATCCGTTCACCCGCCGTCCCGGTGCGGCCCCTGACCAGATCAAGGTAACGACAGCTCCCGAGCGCAGCAAGCCCGCGCTCGCCCCGTTGCTCGCCCCGCCGCCGACCGACCGGCTCGCCGCCGGGCTGGCCGCCATTCGCCAAGCCGATCCGGGCTTTGATCCAGACCGCTTTCTCGACGGGGCACGCGGCGCGCTCGCGCTGATCATCGATGCTTTTGCCAAGGGCGATGAGGCGGCGCTGCGGCCCCTGCTCGGTGAGGATGTCCGACGCGCCTTCACCTTGGCGATCGAGCAGCGCCAGACCGCCAAGGAGACGCTTGAAACCCGCGTCCTGCGAATCGAGGATGCCGAGATCGTGCGGGCTGCTCTCCACGATCAGGGCGCGCGCGTGGTGGTCAAGTTTGTCTCCCAGCAGATCAATGCGACGCGAGCGAGCGACGGAAGCCTCATCGATGGCGATCCCGAGCGTCCGGGCGAGAAGATCGACACCTGGACCTTTGCCCGCGACACCCGCACGACCGACCCGAATTGGCTCCTGGTGGCGACGGGAGACGCCTGAGCACCGGCTGTACCGCGCCGCAGCGTTTCTGCTGCTGTTGCTTCTCTCGGGGGTTCTGGTCCGCGATATCGGGCCGCCGCGTCTGAGCCTTGAAGAGGTCGCCTTTGACAGCCTGACCGGGTGGCGGCACGACCGCGTGGCGGCGGCGGTTCTGCCCTTTCTCAAATCCTGCGCCCGGTTTCTCGGGCGGCCCGACGGGGCGCAGTTTGATCCGCGGCCGAGCCGGGTCGATTACGGATGGGTCGGCGACTGGCGGGCGCCCTGCCAGGCCGCCCTGCGGCTGCCGATCGGCGACGATGATGCCGCCCGCCGCTTTTTCGAGACCCATTTCGTGCCTTTCGCGGTCGCCGATTACGGCGCCGTGCGCGGCCTTTTCACCGGCTACTTTGCGGTTGAACTCGACGGTTCGCGGCACCGCCACGGAGTCTATCAGACGCCGCTCTATCGCCGTCCGCCCGGCGACCTCGCCATGCGCTATACGCGCGCTCAGATCGAGGAAGGCGCCCTCAAGGGGCGCGGTCTCGCGCTGGTATGGGTCGCCGACCCGATCGCCGCCTTTTTTCTCCAGGTCCAGGGTTCGGGTGTCGTCAAGCTCGATGACGGCAAGACGATGCGGGTCGGCTATGCCGGGCAGAACGGCAAACCCTATGTTCCGATCGGGCGCATCCTCCTGGAGCGCAAGGTGATCCCGCGCGACAAGCTGACCATGCAAGCCTTGCGCGACTGGATGAGGGAGCATCCGAAAGAGGGTGCGGCCCTGCGCCGGGGAGACCCTTCCTACGTCTATTTTCGCGAGATCAAGGGGGACGGGCCGATCGGCGCCGAGGGCATCGCGCTGACCGCCCGGCGCAGCCTTGCCGTCGATCGCCGGTATATCCCGTTGGGCGTGCCGATCTGGCTCGATGCACACGAACGCTTTGGGACGCGCAGCCCGCTGCGCCAGCTGCTGATCACACAGGACACCGGCGGCGCCATCCGCGGGCCGGTGCGCGGCGATCTGTTCTGGGGCACCGGCGCCGAGGCCGGGACCGAAGCCGGCGCGACCAACGCCTATGGCCACTATTTTGTCCTGCTGCCGCGCGCCGTCGCCCTTCGCCTCGCCGCGACGAGTTGATCTATCGCGCGCATTGAATCTCCGGCTTGACCGCCCCTAATCTGGGCTTTCCCCGCGGGTTTGGAGCCTCGCCGATGGCCGAGCGCCCGGTGCGCGTCGCCCTTTTTGTCACCTGTCTCGTCGATCTGTTCCGGCCGACGGTCGGCTTTGCCGCGGTCAAGCTCTTGGAGGACGCCGGCTGCATCGTCGAAGTGCCGAGGGCGCAAACCTGCTGCGGTCAGCCGGCCTACAATTCGGGCGACCGCGCCGACGCCAAGGCGATCGCGTTGCAGGTGATCAAAGCGTTTGCCGGCTACGATTATGTGGTCGCCCCGTCCGGCTCGTGCGCCGGGATGATCCGGGTTCATTACCTGGAACTCTTTGCCGACGAGCCGGCCCTCCTGCCGCGGGCGCGCGAACTGGCCGAACGCACCTTTGAGCTGATCTCGTTTCTTGTCGATGTGCGCGGCGTGAAGCAGGTCGCGGCGCGCTGGGACCGTGCCATCACCTATCACGACGCCTGCTCGGGGCTGCGCGAACTCGGCGTCAAGGAGCAACCGCGCCGGCTCCTGGCCTCGGTCCAGGGGCTCTCGCTCAAGGAGTTGCCGGGAGCCGAAATCTGCTGCGGTTTTGGCGGCACCTTCTGCGTCAAGTACCCGGCGATCTCGGACAAGATGGTCGCCGACAAGGAGGCCGACATCGTCGCGACCGGCGCTGAGGCGGTGCTCGCCGGCGATCTCGGTTGTCTGTTGAACATCGCCGGCAAACTGTGCCGTCACGGCCGCAGGATCGAGACGCGCCATGTCGCCGAGGTGCTCGCCGGGACGACCGGCGCGGTGCCGCCGATCGGCGTCGCCCGATAGCCCGCGCAAGGTCCCAAGCGATGCTCGCCACCAGTCGCGATTTCAAGGCGAACGCCGGGAAGGGCCTCGCCGACGAGACCCTGCAACGGGCCCTCGGAACGCTGTCGCGCACCGGGTTTCCGGTCAAGCGCCGCCTCGCGATCGAGCGGCTGCCCGAATTCGAGGCGTTGCGCGAGGAGGGTCGGGCGATCAAGGACCACACCCTCGCCCATCTCGATGTCTATCTCGAACTCTATGAGCAGAACGTCATCGCCGCCGGCGGCAAGGTCCACTGGGCGCGCGATGCTGCGGAGGCGCGCGCCCTGGTCTTGCAGATCTGCCGATCGGTCGGCGCCAAGATTGTTACCAAAGGCAAGTCGATGGTGGCCGAGGAGATCGGTCTCAACGAGCATCTCGCAGCGAATGGCATCACCCCGGTCGAGACCGATCTCGGCGAATACATCATCCAGTTGCGCCACGAGCCGCCGAGCCACATCATCGCCCCGGCGATCCATCTGGTGAAGGAACAGGTCGCCGACACCTTTCGCGCCGAGCACCGCGCGCTTCCGCCCGAGCGCCCGCTCGGCGAGGTGCGCCAGCTCTGCGACGAAGCGCGCGCGATGCTGCGCCCGCGTTTTCTCGCCGCCGATGTCGGCATTACCGGCGCCAACTTTCTCCTCGCCGAGAGCGGCTCCAGCATCATCGTGACCAACGAGGGCAACGGCGATCTGACGCAGATCCTGCCGCGTGCCCACATCGTCCTGGCGAGCCTTGAAAAAATCGTGCCCGCCTTTGAGGACGCCGCGACCCTCCTGCGCCTTTTGGCGCGCTCGGCGACCGGGCAGGAGTTTTCGTCCTACACGACGGTCTCGACCGGCCCCCGGCGTCCAAGCGATCGCGACGGCCCCGAGCAGTACCATGTCGTGCTGCTCGACAACGGGCGCAGCGCGCTCTTGGGCGGCGAGTTCCAGGACATGCTGCGCTGCATCCGCTGCGCCGCATGCCTCAACCATTGCCAGGTTTATGG
>JBOHMF010000061.1:0-13619 GCA_050730055.1 Allostellaceae bacterium | reverse complement strand
CTCCAGACCCTTTCCCGCCGCCGCGACCGGCGGCCGGCTCTCGTCGTGGGCTTTGCCGCCGAGACCGACGACATCCTTGAAAACGCCCGCAAAAAGCGCGCCCGGAAGGGCTGCGACTGGATCGTCGCCAACGATGTCTCGCCCGGCACCGGGGTTTTTGGCGGCGAGCGCAACACCGTTCATCTGATCGAGGCCGATCGCATCGAGGACTGGCCGGCGATGACCAAGCGCGAGGTGGCCGAGCGTCTGGCGGCACGGATCGCCGAGCGGTTTTCCGCGGGATCGGGGACGGATCGGCACCCGGAGCGGCCGGTGTGACGGCCTCTCGCCGGCGGTGCCCGGCGCGGTAACACGTGCGGCGGCGGCATTTGTGAATAAACGCAGCGGTGGGCCCCTGACATGGTTCGGCTGACCAAAAAGCTTTTGTTTGCGATCGAGGCGGTGCTCGACATTGCCTATAACGGCGGTGCCGGCCAGGTCCGCTCGGCCGAGATCACCGAGCGCGAGGGCATCCCGCGACGCTATCTCGAACCCGTGTTGCAGCAACTGGTGCGGCACGGGATTCTGATCGGCATCCGCGGCCCGAGCGGCGGCTATCGCCTCGCGCGCGAGCGGCGGCGGGTCAGCCTCGGCGACATCGTGCGCACCGTGCGGGGTCTGGAAACCGCCGAGGACCCGATCAGCGATCCGGCCGGCAGCGCGCTTGGCCACAAGGTGGTCCGTCCGGTATGGCTGGAATTGCAGGACGAGACGATGCGCCGGCTCGACGCGCTGACAATCGAGGATCTGTGTGCCCGCGCCCATCATGCCGGGATCACCGGCGGGATCACCGAATACAGCAATTTCGAGATCTGATCCGGGTTTCGTCCTGCCGCCGCGATTGCGGCAAGCCGGTCGGCGGCTTACATCTGGAGGGGAAACAACAGGATACGGCGACAGATTGGCCGGGGGCGATCGGCGGCATTGCGGGTTCCGCGGCCGCATCTATGACAGCATTGTCGAGGCGATCGGCGCGACACCGCTCATCCGCCTGAAGCGGCTGGCGCAGAATGCCGGAAGCCGCGCCGATATTCTCGGCAAATGCGAGTTTCTGAACCCCTTGGGTTCGGTCAAGGACCGCATCGGCGCGGCGATGATCGCGGCGGCCGAGGCCGCCGGCCGGCTCCGGCCGGGGACGACGGTGGTTGAGCCGACTTCGGGCAATACCGGGATCGCGCTCGCCTTTGCCTGCGCCGCGAAAGGCTATCGGCTGATCCTGACCATGCCCGAGAGCATGTCGCTCGAACGGCGGAGGATGCTGAAGCTGCTGGGTGCCGAACTCGAGCTGACGCCGGCGGCGCTCGGGATGCGCGGCGCCATCGCGCGTGCCGAGGCGATTGTGGCCTCCCTGCCCGACGCCTTTATGCCGCAGCAGTTTCAAAACCCGGCCAACCCCGACATCCATTGCCGCACCACGGCGGAGGAAATCTGGGCCGATACCAAGGGTGGTGTCGATGTCGTGGTCAGCGCCGTCGGCACCGGCGGCACCCTGACCGGGATCGGCTCGGTGTTGAAGCCGCGCAAGCCCGGTCTCGCGATGATCGCGGTCGAACCCGAGAACAGCGCCGTCCTGTCGGGTGGTCCGCCCGGGCCGCACAAGATCCAGGGCATCGGCGCCGGCTTTGTCCCGGA
The DNA here is from genome assembly GCA_050730055.1 of Allostellaceae bacterium. GTDB lineage: Bacteria > Pseudomonadota > Alphaproteobacteria > ATCC43930 > CGMCC-115725 > AP-15. Next base: position 11,948 of record JBOHMF010000061.1, on the reverse strand, counting down.
CATTCTCGATACCGCACTGATCGACGAGATCGTCCGCGTCGGCGACGACACGGCGTTTCGGGTCGCGCGCGCGGCGGCGCGGCTTGACGGCGTGGCGGTCGGCATCTCCTCGGGAGCGGCGCTCGCCGCGGCGCTCGAAGTCGGCGCGCGTCCGGAGATGGCCGGCAAAATGATCGTCGTCATTCTGCCGAGTTCGGCCGAGCGCTACCTTTCGACCCCGCTGTTCGAAGGACTGTGAGGTCGGCCATGGAACTCAGCGAAGAGCAATTCGAGCGCTATGCGCGCCATCTGATCCTTGACGAGGTTGGTGAAGAAGGGCAGGCGCGGCTCCTTGCCGCGCGCGTGCTGGTCATCGGCGCCGGCGGTCTCGGCTCGCCACTCTTGCTTTATCTCGCCGCCGCCGGGGTCGGCACGCTTGGCCTCATCGATTCGGACCGGGTCGATCTAACCAATCTGCAACGCCAGATCGTCCATGCGACTGAACGGGTCGGCGCGCCAAAAACCGACAGCGCGCGCGCGACGCTCGCCGCCATCAACCCCGAGGTGCGGGTCGAACCCTATTCGTTCCGTCTCGATTCGAGCAATGCCGAGGCGCTGATCGGGGCCTATGATCTGGTTGCGGACGGCAGCGACAATTTCGCCACCCGCTATCTCCTCAACGATCTCTGTTTTTCTCTCAAAAAGCCGCTGGTATCGGCGGCCCTGTCGCCGTTTGAGGGCCAGTTGTCGACCTTCCGTCCCTACCTTGGTGAGGGCCACCCCTGCTACCGCTGCCTGTTTCGCGAGCCGCCGCCGCCCGACATGGTGCCGCGCTGCGAGACTGCCGGGATTCTCGGGGCGGTGGCCGGGGTTCTCGGCACCTTGCAGGCGGTCGAGGTGCTGAAGGAACTGCTCGAGATCGGCGACAGCCTCGACGGCGCGCTCCTGCTTTATGACGCCCTGCGCGCCCGCTTTCACCGCATCCGCCTCGCCAAGGACCCGGAGTGCCCGACTTGCGCCGCGGTCGTGCCGGTGTTGCCAACAGGAGCTTGACCCGCGGCCGGTGGCGCCCTATCGAAGAGGGGCGCCATTCACCGGGGGGAAGGGGTGGCCGCTTTGCGACTGTGCCGGCTTGCCGGTGCCTTGTGGTTTGCGTTCGCCGGAGCCGTGATCGCGGCCCCACGCGCTGGCGCCGCCGATGTCCAGCCCGCGGCAAAGCTGCCGCGCTTTGCCAGTCTGCGCTCGGACGAGGTCAATCTGCGTATCGGACCCGGGCGCAACTATCCGATCAAATGGGTGCTGACCCGGAAGGGCATGCCGGTCGAGATCGTCGCCCGGTTCGAGCACTGGCGCGAGGTCCGCGAGCCGCTGGGCAGCGAGGGCTGGGTCCAGGAACGGATGCTGATCGGTCAGCGCACGGTGATGATCACCGGCAAGATCCGCGATCTGCGCCGCGGCCCGAGCGGCGCCTCGGCAATGACCGCGCGCGTCGAACCGGGTGTCGTGGCGAGTCTGCTCGAATGCCGAGGGGGATGGTGCCGCATCACCGCCGGTCATATGACGGGCTGGGTCCGGCGCGAGGGCATCTTTGGCGTTCTGCCCGACGAGACGGTTATTCGATGAACCCGGCGCATCGCCGACGCCGGGGTTTTACGAGGAACGGAAACGATGCGCTCCGCGTTGAGGGTGGGCCGCAGTCGCTTCCGTCAATGGCTTGAGCCCTGCCGGATCTGGAGAAACCGCCCTGGTCACCGAAGACATCCATTATCTGACCGAGCAGGCGCACAAGTGTTTCCGATTGGCGCGGTTGTGCAGCGACGATACGGTCGCCGAGCGGTTGCAGGAATTGGGGCGCGAATTTGCCCGCCGCGCCATCGCGCTCGGCGCCGACCCGCGCCTGTTTCCCCGGCTTGATTGAGGGCGACTGAGGGCGGCGACACCCTGTCGCCGTCTCTCGCCCCGCTGCGCCGGCCGGAACCGGGGAAAACGCGCAAATGTTGTTACTGATAGAAGTAACAACATCTGAGGCGTGTATCTTGAGAAGACGGATGATCGATTTTCTTCGCAGTGCGGCGCAGGAGTTGCGCCGGTTGGCGGACGTGGCGCCCGATATCGCCGAGGAGTTGCATACTCTCGCCGACAGCGCCGAGGCGCGGGCGGATGCCCTGGACGAGAGGGGGTCAAGCGATGTGTGCTGAGGGCGCGCCCGCGCGCCTCCTCAGTCAAAATCCTCGGCAAGCGCCGCGCGCATCGATTCCGACATCACGGCGATGTGGCCGTAATCGGAATGATCAAAGCCGGCGAACACGCGGGTTCCAAGGGTCTTGAAACGGGCGATCAATGGGCCCGAAAAGGGGAAGGTGATGAACTGGACCGCGGACGCCTTGCCTTCGGGGCTGGTGTTTTCGCGGTGCGGATCGGGCAGGCCACGCACCCGTTCGCCGGCGACATCGAGAAAGACGCGGCGCTCGATGCCGCCGAGCCGCCTGAGGCGCGCCGCCCGCCGCGCCGGATCGGCGATCTCGAACATCACCGTGGCGATCAGCTCGCGCCCCTGCGGAACGAGGGGAGCATAGGCTGCCAGTTCCTCGGCGACCTGCCTCTCCCCGCCCTTCTCGATGTGCAGCATCTCCTGCACCTGGTGCTGCATCGTCGCAAAATTCTCAAAGGTGAAGGTGGCGATGGAGCCGACTTCGAGCCGCCGATCCCGCTTTATCGCGCTGATCCGCCGCCGCTCCTCGTCGCGAATCGCCGCGTATGCGGCGGGCGGCAGGATGTCGGCACGGCCGAGGGTACGCCTTGGCCGCAACAGGGTCCCGCTCATGGTGTTTCCGCTTTCCGCTCTGCGGCCGCGTCGATGAGACCGTAGGCGCGGGCAAACAGCTCGATCGGGTGCGACGCCCGCGCCGGCACCCTTTCGCCCTCGGCCAGGATTTCCATGCCCTGCCGGATGTGCAGAGCGGCGAGCGGGCACTCGGATGACAGGTGGATTTTATCCTGCTTCAACGCCTGGCGGGCGACCGGCCGGCCGAGCTTCAAGGCGACGGCGAAATTCTCCTTCAGCACGCCCCATGAGCCACCGTGGCCGGAGCATCGCTCGATCACTGTGACATCGACCCCGGGGATCAGGCGCAACATCTCGGCCGCCTTGGCGCCGATGTTCTGGGCGCGGGCGTGGCAGGCGAGATGCAGGGTGACGCCGCCGTCGAGCGGTTTGAGACCGGGCGCCAGCCCCTCCTTGCGGGCGATATTGACGACGTATTCGCTGATGTCAAAGGTGGCGCGCGCCAGCTTGGCGACCGCCGCGTCGTTCGGAACGATCAGCGGCCACTCGGACTTGAGCATCAGCGCGCAGGAGGGAACCGGCGCAATCACGTCATAACCCTTGCCGATCCAGTTCTCCAACGCCGCCGCAACCGATCGCGCCGCGGCCGCGACCGCAGCGAGATCACCCTGTTCGAGCTTTGGCATCCCGCAACAGCGCGGATGGAGGATTGCGGTCTCGACCCCGTTTCTGGCGAGCACCGCCTGCGCCGCCTTGCCGATCCCCGGATCGTTGTAATTGACAAAACAGGTGGCATAGAGGACGGCCTTGCGCCTGGCGGCGGGGGCAGCGGCATCGGCGGGCACAGCGGAGCGCCGCGCGCGCTTGACAAAAGTGCGGCCGTGGAACGCCGGCAGGGCGGCGCGACGATCGATCCCGGCAACTTTTTCAAGCAGCCTGCGACTCGCGCCGTTCCGGTTGATCCGGTTGACAAGTGGCGCCGCCATTCCCGCGAGGCGGCCGTTGCGGTCGGTTTCGGCCAGCTCGCGGCGCGCCCGCGGGATGCCGCGCTCCTTGTGCGCAACCGCGCGGTAGCGCAGCATCAGATGGGGAAAATCGATGTTGAACTCGTGCGGCGGGACATAGGGGCACTTTGTCATAAAGCACATGTCGCAGAGCGTGCAGGCGTCGGCGACGCGCCGGTAATCGGCGGTCGGCACCGCATCGATCTCGCCCGTTTCCGAGCCGTCGATCAGGTCGAACAGCCGTGGAAACGCATCGCACAGATTGAAGCACCGCCGGCAGGTATGACAGATATCAAAGACCCGGCGCATCTCGGCTTCGGTCCGGGTGCGGTCGGTAAAATCGGGGTCTTCCCAGGCAACCGTGTGCCGGGTCGGAGCCTCAAGACTGCCTTCTTTCATCGCACAGCTTCGCGTCTTTCCGGAACGCACCCCCTTCCCGCATGGGAAGGGGGTGTTCTTGTCGGCCGTCTAGGCGGCGGCCGCGTCCGCGCCAAGCGCGTTGAGCGCCTTCTGAAACCGTCCGGCGTGCGAACGCTCGGCCTTGGCGAGGGTTTCAAACCACTCGGCGATCTCCTCAAACCCCTCTTCGCGGGCGGTGCGCGCCATGCCGGGATACATGTCGGTGTATTCGTGCGTCTCGCCGGCGATCGCGGCGCGCAGATTGTCGGAGGTCGGGCCGATCGGCGTGCCGGTCACCGGGTCGCCGACCTCTTCGAGAAATTCGAGATGACCGTGCGCGTGCCCGGTCTCGCCTTCGGCGGTCGAGCGGAACACCGAGGAGGCATCGTTATAGCCTTCGACATCGGCCTTTTGCGCAAAATACAGATAGCGTCGGTTGGCCTGGCTCTCGCCGGCAAAGGCCGCCTTGAGGTTTTCCTCGGTCCTTGACCCTTTCAGATGCGCCATCATCCCTCTCCGTGCGCCGTGTTGCGGGGCGGGCCGAACCCGTGGTCATGCCCTGCCGCCGATATAAGAAGGACAATGGGTTAGGTCAATAGATTATACTCGTTCTAAAATACCGTAGAGATGGCAAATCCGGCGCTCACCCGGTCTGCGGGCGAGATCCGATGCGGCGGGCAGCGGTGATCGGGAAAAAAATATCCCGTCTCCTCGATGGAGGAGACGGGAGCGTGCAAAACGCGTGGCCGGGCGCGGGCGTGCCCGCGCCCGCCGCCGTTACAGATTGGCCTGGAAGTCGCTGTAGTTGCGGACTTTCTTATAGACCTGCAAGCGCTGCCGCTGGCTGTCGGCGACGATGATGTTGTCGGTCGCCGGATCGAACGCAACCGAGGTCGGGAAGCAGAACCGCCATTGCGGCTCCAGGCTCCTGACGCGGCGGCGCGCCTTGGCCATGTCGGGGTTGGCGTCGATGGTCTGCTGGGCCCACTTTGACAGAACCTGGGCATCGCCGATCAGATGGGCGATCGGGCCGCCTTCGGAATCAAAGGTGCACACCCGATGGTTGCCCCAGTCGGTGATGTAGATGTCACCGTCGGTATCGACCGCGACATCGGTGGGGTGATTGAGCAGGTCGGGTCTGGGATAGCCGACCGTTTCGCCCATGGCCGAGACATAAGGTCCGTAGGTCGTCACCGCATAGGCGTTTTCTGGCGGCGTGATCGTCCCGTATTCGCCGATCTTCATCAGAAAGCGGCCGTTGCCGTCGAGTTTCTGGACCCGGTGGTTCTTCCAGTCGGCGACAAAGATGTTGCCGTCCTTGTCGACGGTGACGCCCCAGGGCTGGTTGAACTCGCCTTCGCTGCTGCCGGCCTTGCCGCATTTGCCGACAAACTTGCCTTCCGGGGTGAAGACCTGAAGCCGGTTGTTGCCGGCGTCGGCGACGATGACGTTGCCGCTCTTTTCGACCGCCAGGCCCGCGGGGTGCGAGAGTTCGCCATCGTCGCTTCCGGCTTTCCCCCATTTGCGGATGAACTTGCCGCTGCTGTCAAAGACCGAGATCGTATTGGTCCACTCATCCGAACAGTAGACATGGTCCCGGTCATTGTCGACGGCGATCCCGAACGGCCAGGTGCAGTTACCGTCCGCTTCGCCATAGTCAAAGAATTCGGCAAGCAAATCTTCTTCGCCGGGACCGGCGACATACACCTTGTTGGCGTGCATGCCAAAGTTGTTTTCGTTGCCGCGATTGGTGGCAAAGACGGCGCTGCCTTTGCCCACGCGGATCATCTGTGGATAGTTGTAGCCAGTACCGCGAGCGGCGGTTCGTCCGACAGAATGGCTCCAATCATAGACCCGTCCGCGCGCAACCGTTGTCAGGGGCATTGCTCCCTCCTACTGCGTCGTGTTCTCCCTTCCGGCACCCGAAGGCTGTGGTCTCCTCTGCGCTGCCGGATGATCCCGGCCCGCCGCGGGCGATGCCGCGGCAAGCCGGTATCGACCGATACGCTTCCTCAGTTCAAGAAGGCCGGCTGCTCATAGGTGCCGTTGACGATCGGTGCCGGGTTCAGCTTCAGCCACTTGTCGAGGATCGTCGAGTAGACGCTGCGGAAGTCCATGTTCGGGTTCAGGTCGCCCTGCACCAGATGCTCCGCCTTCAAGGATGGCATTTCGCCGTAGTGGCCGCCCTTGACCTTCTCGCCGATGGCAAAGGCGACCCCGCCGGCGCCGTGATCGGTGCCCGAGCCGTTGTCATGGACGCGACGGCCGAACTCCGAGAACAGCAGGATCACGACGTTGTCATAGTGGTTTTGGGCGCGCAGGTCCTGGACAAAGGAGTCGAGGCCCTCCGACACCGCCTTCCACAGCGCTGCATGCCCGGGCGCCTGACCGGCATGGGTATCAAAGGTGCTGTGGTCGCAGTACAGGATCCGGGTGCCGAGATCGGCGCAATGCACCTGGGCAATGTTCCGCAGCTTCTGCGCGATCGGTGTCTTCGGGTACTCGATCGTCGATTTGTACTTCTGCGGAGCCGTCTTGATGATATCTTCGCCCTTCAGCGAATCGGTCGCGGTCTCGCTCAGATAATCCATGACCGGGCCGCTGCCGATCGCCGGGCTGTACATCCTGGCAAAGCGGTCAAGCACCTGGGTACGCTGGCTGCCCTGAATGGTCGGCAGAAAGCCGTACTTGTCCAGAGTGCCGGCGACGCAGGCCACCGGCACGCCGGGGCAGACGAGCGAGCGCGGCAGGCTCGGTCCCATGCTGACGGTGGTGACGACATTCTCCTTCCGCGGATCAAACTCGCGCGCGACACGGCCGAGCCAGCCCTCGGTGCCGACCTTGATCGGTTCGCAGGTGTGCCAGATGTCCATGGCGCGGAAGTGCGAACGCGGCGATTCCTTCCAGCCGACGCCGTGGCAGATCGCCAGCTTGCCTTCATCCCAGAACTTCTTCATCGGCGCCATGTAATCCGGGATGCCGTACTGCTGGTCGAGGTGGATGATGTTGTTGTCGGGGATCCCGACCGCCGGCCGGTTCTCACGGTACAGCGGGTTGTTGTAGGGGATCACCGTGTTCAGATAGTCGTTGCCTCCGGTGAGCTGGAGGACGACCACGACCGGGTCTCGGTTTGCCATAGCAGGTTCCTCTCCTGAGTCTGATGAGCCTTGGTTGTCAGGCAAATTGATACTCTCTGGTAGCGACGATCAGTTGCAGCATCTCGCCGACATGCTGATCGGCAGCCTGAGACCCCCCGTTGCTCCACGAGGTCTGGCCCCACTGATTGGCCTGAGCGAGGAGCTGCTGCTTGGTGTCGGTGCCGACTTCGATCGGACCCAGAAAGTCGAGACAACCGTCGACCAGTTGCTCGGGGCTGAGCGAACCACGCTGCTTCAGCCGGTTGACGATGTTGCGCACGCCCGGCAGCGAGGTATCGCCGATCCGCTCGGCCATGAAGTTGATGCGCGCCATCAAGGAGCCGCTGTTGATCCATTCCTTGCCGGTGTGCCAGCCTTCGACCGAGGGCGGGTTCAGCAGGTCCTGGCCCATATAGGCGGTGTTCATCGACAATTCGCCATAACCGGGCTTTGGGATCTCTTGACCGCCGACCAGCCGCAGAGTGCCCGCGACCACCTCAGCCGGGGACTTCATGTGCTGGAAACGGGCGTTCTTGAAGAAGTCCGAGTTGAACATGAAGCGCAGAACCGAGCGGATGTCGTAGTTCGAATCGCGCAAGACCCCCGCCATCGCCTCGACCGCCTTCTGGTCGCGCGGCGGCTCGATCGGCCAGGCTGGCACTTGCGGTTCATCGGCGACAAAGAAGTTGTACATGTGGCGGCAGATGAAGCGGGCGCAGGCTGGCTGTTGCAGGATGATCCTGATGATGTCTTCGCCGTTGAGATTGCCCTTGTGCCCGAGAAATTCCTTCTCGCCGTCGTCATGATCTTCCGCGCGATACTCGAACTTCCAGGGGAAGCGGCCGTAGGGTGCCCGCGGGATCTTGGTCTCAAAGGTCCAGCCGGTAAAGGCGCGCGAGGCCTCCCGAACGTCCGTCTCGGTGTAGTTGCCAACGCCGAGGCTGAACAGTTCGAGAAGTTCACGGCCCCAGTTCTCGTTGACCGCGGTGCCGTGGTTCTGGTTGTTGTCCAACCAGAAGATCATCGTCGGGTTCTTCGCCACCTGGAGCAAGAGTTCGCCGTAGTTCCCCATGCCGTGCTCGCGGAACAGGTTGATCTGTTCCAGCATCTGGTCGTAATTATCGACCTTGGAATTGCCGGCGGCAAAGACATGGTGCCAGAACAGCGCCATCTTTTCTTTGAGAGGCTGTTTGGTGTTGACCAGAAAGTACAGCCAGTTGACGTTGCCCATCGGCGGCTGACCGCCGGGCAGGAGGGAGGCCGGCTGATAGCGCAGCAGCGTGTAGGGATCAACCGCGGGCTGCAACTCGGGATGCAGCAACTCCTCAACGGTCGCCTCGTAGCCCTTCCACGCCCGCGCTTCGAGTTCGTCGCGGTCTGCGCCAAAACCGGCGCGTCTCATCAGGTGCGCCATCTGGGCGATGTCGTCTTGGTATGCCATGCTGAAATCTCCTCCCTCAGCGGTGAGCTGGTGTTAAACGGGTGCAGGTCTGGACCCTGCCGCGCCGGCGTGCGAGCGCGCCACCGGGGACGTGCCGGCTTGGCAGGGGATCGGGGGCGAGAGCGCTTCGTAGCGACATCCCGGCACCGGACGGTGATCGTCGGGTGTGGCCAGTGGCACCTGTGATGGTCTGTCCGGGAGTGTCACGATCGATCGTCCCTCGCTCCCCTGGGAACGGGCGGGTCGCAAACATGCGGCCGAGCCGATGCGATCGCGAAAGACTAGATCGCCCCGCGGAACGAGTCAACGGATTGAGAAAAGTTCCAAACTAGCATGCTGCGGGCGTGCAATAACCGGCCCTCAACGGCCCGGCCTGCGGCCGCATTCTCCGTCGGATCGGCTTGCGGGTCAGCTGTTCTGGGGACGGACGCGAATGACCACGTCGATGCGGCGGATCTCGGTCCCCGCAGGCGGGCAGGGCAGCCCGCTGACTGACAGGCATTCGCCCGGGATGTCTTGCAGCCGGCTGGTGGCTTCGCAGAAGAAGTGGTGGTGGTCTGCCGTATTGGTGTCAAAGTACGAGCGGCCCGGCTCGACCACGACCTCGCGCATCAGCCCGGCCTCGGTGAACTGGTGCAGCGTGTTGTAGACGGTGGCGAGCGAGACCGGGATCGCCGCGGCAATCGCCTCACCGTGAAGCTGCTCGGCGGTGATGTGACGGTCCGCGCCTTCGAGCAGGAGGCGCGCCAGGGCAAGACGCTGCCGCGTCGGCCGCAGCCCCGCTGCGCGCAGACGTGCCAGAACCCTGGGCGAGGCCGACGAGCGCTCCATACCCCCTATATAGGGGATATTTTTGGCAACCGGGAGAAAAAAATGACGGCAGGATGACGGTTTGCCGGCGCCCCGCTCAATCTCCGGTCTGCAGCCGCTCGACCAGTTCCTTGACGCTCGGCACATAGCCGTTCGCATAGAACGGATCGGCGGCAAAGCGATAGGCGTTGTGGCCGGCAAACATCAGCTGAAATTCGACATCATCGGAGTGGCGGATTGCCTGCAACGTCTTCTGGATGCAAAAGCTGCGCGGATCGACCTTTTTGCCGGTCGTGCCCGCCTCGTTCTGCGCCCAGTTCGAGAACAGGCAAGCACTGAGGCACCCCATGCAATTGATCTGGTCGGCGCGGATCTCCGCCGCTTTTTGCGGAGTGACAAAGATCAGCGTCGCGTCGGGCGTGCGCAACGCCTCGGTAAAGCCTTGCGCGACCCACTGCGCGGCGGCCTCGCGGTCGTGTTCGGTCAGATAGACGAGGCGACCGCGGGCACCGACCCGGAACGGCGTCCCATGCTCGCCGAGCGCCTCGATGCTGTAGGCGACCTGACGCTGCGAGCGCCCCTCGATCTCGCGCAAAAAGCCGTTGCGCACCGCCGACGAGTAGAACCCGGTCGGGCTGAAGCGGTTGAGCGAGATTTCTCCCTCCTTGAGGGTCGGCAGCTTGCGCTTCCATGCCTCGGGGATCGGGCTTTCCTGGGTGAGGAGCGGTCGGGTGCCAAACTGAAAGGCGATCGGCCCGAGTTCAGGATTGTCGATCCACTCGCTCCACTCGCGCAGATACCACAGCCCGCCGGCCATAAAGATCGGAGTCTCGGCGAGGCCGAACTCGGCCATCAGGGTGCGCAGATCGCGCACCCGCGAAAAAGGTGGCTCGGGGCGGGTCGGGTCCTCGTTGTTGGTGATGCCGTTGTGCCCGCCGGCCAGCCACGGGTCCTCATAGACGACGCCGCCGAGCCACTCGCGGAAGCGATGATAGGCGCGCTTCCACAGGGCCCGGAAGGCGCGCCCCGAGGAGACGATCGGGTAGTAATAGACGCCGTAGCGGGCGCAGATCTCGGCGATGCGATAGGGCATCCCGGCACCGCAGGTGACGCCGTGGATGAGACCGCGGGCCCCTTCGAGAACACCGTGCAGAACGTGCTCCGCTGCGGCCATCTCCCATAGCACGTTCATATGGATGCGCCCACCGCCGCCGGAGCGCTCATGGGCGACGCGAGCCTGGTGGATGCCGCCGGCGATCGCGTAGGCGATCAGCTCCTCGTGCCGCTCGCGCCGGGTGCGGCCGTGATAGACCTGGGCAATCAACTCTCCATCGGCACCGTAGCTGTCGGCGTTGACCCCGGAGAAGGTGCCGACCCCGCCGGCGGCGGCCCAGGCGCCGGAGCTCTCCCCGTTGGAGACCGAGATGCCCTTGCCGCCCTCGACGAGCGGCAATACCTCGCGTCCGGAAATCACGAGCGGATTGAGCGGCTTCAACCGGCTGCTCCCCGGCGTGCCCGGTCGAAGACGGTCAAGCCGACCCCGCCCATCGCTCTCTGCCGTCCTCGGCGGCGGCCAGAATGGCATCGGGCAGGTCCGAGAACACGGCTGTCACTCCCCAATCGAACAAGGAACGCGCCCGCCCGGCATCATTGACCGTATAGGCGAGCAAAGAATAACCCAATCGGCGGACTTCGGCCACGATTGCCGGAGCCAGAAAGCGCTGGTCGGCATGCACGGTGACGCAGCCCAGGCGCCGGGTGAGGGTCAGCCAATTCTTCGGAATCTCATGGAACAGGATGCCGCAGGTCAGCTCCGGCGCCGTTTCGCGAACCGCCAGGAGGGCTTGCGGCAGAAAGCTTGACACGATCGGCGGCGGCGAGAAGGACGGCCAGGCACGCGCGAGGAGGGCGGCAACCCGTGCGCCGGTCTGCCGGGCGCGGCCGCGCTCGGCTTTCACCTCGACATTGGCGCCAAGCCCGAGTTCGCCAAGCCGCACCAGCGCCTCATCCAGGGTCGGCACGCGCTCGCCGGCAAAGTCGGGCGCAAACCAGCTTCCGGCATCGAGACGGCGGATGGCGGCAAGCGGCAGGGCCGCCACCCGGCCGCGTCCGTCGGTGGTGCGCTCCAGCCGCGCATCATGCAGCAGGATCGGCACCTCGTCGGCGGTCAGACGGACATCAAACTCGACCCAGCGGACGCCGAGCGCGCGGGCGCGAGAGAAGGCTGCGAGCGTGTTTTCGGGCGCGCTCGCGGCGGCGCCGCGATGGCCGATCACCGGCGGCAGCGGAGCGGGAGGGGAAGACATCATGCGCCTCGGCAGCCCCTGTTTCCGCGAGGATCTCCGGTCCGCGAGGAGTGGCCGTCAGGGAACCGCCTTGGCCGGCTCGACGCG
>JBOHMF010000060.1:0-13686 GCA_050730055.1 Allostellaceae bacterium | reverse complement strand
GGCTCCTTGACCGCGATCCCCTCGGCGATCGTCGCGGCGGCGAGCGGCGGCCCCGGCTCGGCCCCGTGAAAGAGACGCTCCATCGCGGGGTACAGCGCCGCCTGCGCGCCGATGACTGCGATCCGGGGAGAGAGCGCCTTGGCGGCGATGGCGATGCCGGAGACAAGACCGCCGCCGCCGATCGGGACGACCAGCGTATCGAGGTCGGGGCAGTCCTCGATCAGCTCGACGGCGATCGTCCCCTGGCCGGCGATGATCGCGGGATCGTCATAGGGGTGGACGAGGATAAGCCCTTGCTCGCGCGCCAGCCCGTCGGCCGCCGCGCGCGCCGCAGCGAGGCTCTCGCCCTTGAGGACGACGCGGGCGCCAAACGCCTCGGTGCGGTCGATCTTGGTGAACGGGGTCCCCTCCGGCATCACGATCGTCGCCGGGATGCCGAGCCGCGTTGCGTGATAGGCGACACCCTGGGCATGGTTGCCGGCCGACATCGCCACCACCCCGGCGCGTCGCTCGTCGGCCCCGAGAGTGAGGAGCTTGTTGAGAGCGCCGCGCTCCTTGAACGAACCGGTGCGGTGCAGGGTTTCGAGCTTCAGATAAACCTCGGCCCCGCTGAGCGCGCTGAGGGCCGGGGCCGGCACCGTGGGCGTGCGCGCGACGGCGCCGGCGATCGCCTTGGCAGCCGCCTGGATGTCGGTGAGAGTGACTGGAAGAGTTCCCATCAAAATCAAGTCTTCAGGTTGATCGACATTTTGCGAAGCAGCCCTCGGGCCTTTGCCTCCCCGTGTCTCGACAAGGGTGTCTCGACAAGGCGCCGCTCACCGCTGCGGCTCCTTTTGGGGTCCCCGCGCGATCTCCGATCGCGCGGGGCTGGAGCACGAGGGTCGCGGCCGGCTTGGCACGGCCCGGGAAAAGCCAGCCGAAATCGCGCCAGCGCCGCAGCAGATCGGTGAAATGGGAAGACAGCGGGTTGCCCGCTTGGCCCGGCGTCACGATCATGCGCGCCTCCTGTGGTGCGGCGAGATCGGTAATGATGCGCAGACCGGCGCCAAAGCTCTGCTCAAACGGCGCCCGCGGGTTGCGCACATCGCTGGGGGCGTGGTTGACCGTGTCAAAACTGCCCGAGGTCGCGATCTTTGGTGTCAGCCAATCGCGCAGCACCGGAACATGGCTCCAGAGCGGACTGGCAAAGACCGCGGTGTGGGCGCGGCCCCAGCGCCACCCGGCCATGTCCGACCCATAGGCGCGCGCCAATCCGGCGAGCGCCCGGTCGAGCGCGGCCTTGAGCCGTGCGGCGCAGCCCGCGCCGGACGTTTTCGCGTCGCTGCACCAGTCGGTGCGCGTCGTCAGCACGGTTTCCATCACCCGCGGTCTCAGACCCCAATAGGGCGCGATCGCCTGGCCAAACCGGCCATAGAGAACCATCCGGCTGAACTGGCGCAACCAGGCGATGAACAAAAGCGGCGCCACCTTGCTCCGATCCATGTGAAAATTCCACCGCCGCAGCCGCGCCAGCGCCGTGCGCTCCGGCGCGGTCGTCGGCGCGATCCCCGTCATCAGCGGCACCAGCCTTGCCGCCATCAGCGAATAGGTGTCGGCCTCGATCCTGGCGCTCGCCGCCGGGGTCTGGATCGGCGTCCGGTCAAGGAGCGCCGCGATGCGCTCCGCGCGGTCCGGCAGGTCCCAGTCATGGCCCAGAAAATAGGGATAGCTCGCCGGTACGATCTTGTTGTTGGCGCTGACAAAACGGCCGGAGGGCGGATTTGTCGCCTGGGGCAGGGCGGCAAACGGGATAAAGCCGGTCCAGTCGTATTTCCCGCTCCACCCGGGTTCGGGCAACCAGCCGTCGCCCTCCTTGCGGATCGGCACCAGCGCCGGAGCAATAAAGCCGATTGTGCCGCTGCTGTCGGCATAGACGATGTTCTGCTGCGGTCCGACAAAGTTTGTGAGCGCGGCGCGAAAGCTCTGCCAGTCGCGGGCGCGATCGAGGCCGAAGAGCGCATCGGCGGTGCGATCGCCGGGCCGCAGAAAAGTCGTCGCGAGAGCCAGGACAGTACCGGGTGCGGCGGCGCCGGGGGGCAGGACATCTGACACCACGGGGCCGTGGCGCGTCGCCCGGATTGTCAGCCCGACCGGCGCTGCGCCCTTCACCTGGATCACCGCGTGCCGCACGCGGAACGGCGCACTGCCTGCCGGCGTCAGGTAGCGGGAGGGGTCGGCGGGATCGATCTTTTCGATATAGAGGTCCTCGACGTCGCTGCCGGTGTCGGTGAAGCCCCAGGCGATGCGCTCGTTGTGGCCGATGACGATAAACGGGATGCCCGGCGCGGTGGCGCCGGCGATGTCGTGCGCCGGTGTCTTGAGGCGGGCGAGAAACCATACGCCCGGCGCGGCAAAGCCGAGATGCGGGTCGTTGGCGAGGAGCGGTTTCCCGGAGGCGCTATGGCGGCCATCGACGACCCAGTTGTTCGAGGCGCGCAGCGGCCCCGCCAGCGCCGGCAGCGCGGCATAAAGCCGGGCAAGCGCGAGGCGGCGATAGAGCGGGCGCATCCGGGCGAGGGTGGTCAGCGCATTCTTTGGATAATGCGGATAGAGGACGGCAAGATCGGCGGGCGGGATCGACTTCAGCAGTTGCGCGCGCACGAGTTCGCCGCGGTAATCGCCTTCGAGCAGGAGCGCCATCAGCTTGCCCCAGACGAGGCTGTCGGCGATGCGCCAGGGCGCCGGCGAAAAGCGCAGCAGCAGAAAGGCCGGCGGCAGGGTGCGGCGCGCTCTGATCCCGGCGTTGACCCCCGCCGCATAGGCGGCGAGCACCTGTCGCGTCCTTGCCGACAGGTAAGGGATCTCGGCTTCGGCGGCGCGGTAGAGGCCGAGCACCCGCATCTCGCGATCGATCGGGAGGGCTTTTGCGCCAAAGATTTCGGCAAGCCGGCCGGCGCCGGTGCGGCGCATCAGTTCCATCTGAAAGAGCCGCTCCCCGGCGTGGACAAAACCGAGGCCAAAGGCGGCGTCGGCGTCATCCTGCGCCCTGATCAAGGGTACATCGTCGGCGTCGCGCGTGATGCGGACCGGGTGTTGCAGCCCGGCGACGACGATGCGCCCCTCGGTCTGCGGCAGGGACGAGCGCAGATACAGAGTGAACCCGCCGATAAGGACGAGCAGAAGCGCCAGAAACGCGGCAAGCGCGAACCCGACCCGGCGCCGCGCCGCGGCCCTCACAGACCCAGTTCATGCAGAATGCGGTCGCGGTCGCCGTCGAGATCGGGGGCGGCGGGACGGGTCGGCGGATCGGCAAAGCCGGAGACCTTCATCGGGTTGCCGGCAAGCCGCAGCGGCCCGGCGACCGGGTCCTCGACGGCGATCAGCATGTTGCGCGCCTCGACCTGCGGATGGGCGAGCGCTTGTGCGACATTGTTGACCGGACCGCACGGCACGCCGTCCCGTTCGAGCACGGCAATCCAGTGCCCGGTGGTTTCGCCGCGCAGCACGCCTTCGAGTTCGGCGCGCAGCCCCTCCTGGTTCTGGTTGCGCAGCGCATTGGTGTGGTAGCGCGGGTCCTGCGCCAGATCGGGGCGGCCGAGCGCCACGCACAATCTGGCAAAGATCCCGTCATTGCCGGCCGCGATGATGAGGTGACCGTCGCGCGTCGGGAACGCCTCAAACGGCATGATCGAGGGGTGACGCGCGCCCATCGGCCCGGGGATCTCGCCGGTCGTCGTGTAGCGCATGACCGCGTTTTCGAGGAGCGCCAACTGGCAGTCAAACAGGGCGATATCGACCTTCTGTGCCTCGCCGGTGCGCTCGCGGTGCAACAATGCGGCGTTGAGCGCGACCGCGGCAAACAGACCGCCGCCGAGATCGCCGACCGAGGCGCCGACGCGCACCAGCGGCATGCCGGGGTGGCCGGTGATGCTCATGATCCCGCCCAACCCCTGCACCACCATGTCGTAGGAGGGATAGGGCGAATAGGGGCCGCTGTGCCCGAACCCTGACACCGCGGCATAGACGAGCCGCGGATAACGCGCGTGCAGGCTGTCCCAGCCATAGCCGAGCCGCTCCATCGTGCCCGGCCGGAAGTTCTCGACGAGGGCGTCGGCGGCGTCGAGCAGCCGGTCGAAGATGGCGCGGTCCTGCGCGGTCTTCAGATCGAGCGCGATCGATTCCTTGCCGCGGTTGACCGAGGCGAAATAGGTCGATTTGCCGTTCCGGAACGGTCCGTACTGGCGCGCGTCGTCGCCCTTTGGCGGCGGCTCGACCTTGATCACGCGGGCGCCCAGTTCCGCCAGCAGCAAAGTGCAAAAAGGGCCCGCGAGAATGCGCGAGAGATCGACGATGGTGATGCCGGAGAGCGGCCCCTGTTGAGCCATGCCGGGGTGTCCTTCCAATCCGCGAGTGCGGGTCCAATAACCCACGCCGCCGCCGCCCGCAACGGTGCGGATGCCGGCGCGTTCGCGGTGTTGATCCCGAGCGGTCGGCGCTCCTATGCTGGAGGAGAGAGAGGTGCGGGATGCCTCCGCGCGTGCATGAAAGCGAGGAGGAGGCGGCGCAGCGGCGCACGATGGCGCTGCTCGGCCTGATCGTTGTCCTGTCGCTGGCGATCGCCGGGGTCGTCCTCGTGCGCGCCCTGGAAAAAAAGTCGCAGCTCGAAGATTGCCTGATGGCGGGGCGCACCAATTGCGCGCCGCTCAAGGTGCCGCTGCGCCAGGCCGATGTCCCCGGGTCCCTGCCCGGCTTTCTCTCCGGGCCGATCGCTCACGCCCTGTTGCGCGCGGCGGGGAGATAGAGGACCCGCATTCCCTAACATAACCCGGGATGGCACAGGGGCTATGCCCGGTGCTCATGCCGCGGTCGATAAAATCCCGCTTAACCCATAGGGCATGTCTATGATAGATATGCGACAAGATATGCTTCCGGCGGAAAGGCGCACGGCATGGCAAGGCGTGTGATTGGTGCCGTCGCGATCTTTGCCGCGGTGTCTCTTGCGATCGTCTGGCATTTTGCCCCCGGCGATCGGGTGCCGCGCGCGGCGGCACAGATGCCAAAGCCCGGGATCCCGGTGATCGCCGGAACCGTCGCCGCCCGCAATATGCCGGTCCTTCTCGACGGCATCGGCACGGTCCAGGCGTACAATACGGTCGCCGTGCAGAGCCGGGTTGACGGTCAGATCGTCAAGGTGGCGTTTCAGGAAGGGCAGGAGGTCAAGGCCGGCGCTCCGCTCGTTCAGATCGATCCGCGCCCTTATCAGGCGGCGCTCGATCAGGCGCTGGCGCAGAAGCAGAAGGACGAGGCGCAACTGGCGAGCGCGCAGTTGGACCTTCAGCGTTATGCCAGCCTGGTCGGCAAGGGTTTTCAGACCCGTCAGAGCTACGACCAGCAGCAGGCGACGGTGGCGGCGCTCAAGGCGTCGATAGAGGGCGATGCGGCGCAGATCGAAAGCGCCCGGCTCAACCTCGCCTACAGCGACATCCGGGCGCCGATCGGCGGGCGGCTTGGCGCCCGCCTGGTCGACATCGGCAACATGGTGCACGCCAGCAGCAACACCACGCTTGTCACAATCACCCAACTGAAGCCGATTTTTGTCACCTTCACGCTGCCGCAGCAGGACCTCGACCCCCTCCGCCTGCACCAGCAGAAGGCGCCGCTCGCCGTCGCCGCGTTCGCGCAGGACAACAAGACCGAGTTGGCGCAGGGCCGGCTCTCCCTGATCGACAATACGATCAATCCGGCGACCGGCACGATCCTGTTGAAGGCCGACTTTGCCAACCAGAACGAGCGCCTGTGGCCCGGCGAATTTGTCAATGTGCAGGTGACCTTGCGGGTGCGCCGCAATGTCCCGACGGTGCCCGAACAGACCGTCGAGGAAGGGGCGGACGGCCGTTTTGTCTATGTCATCAAGCCGGATGACACGGCCGAGCGGCGCGCCATCACGGTGGCGGCGACGCAGAATGGGATGGCCGTCGTAACAAAAGGGCTAAAGCCCGGCGAGCGCGTGGTGGTCAATGGCCAGTTCCGCCTGACCGATGGCGCGCATGTGCGCATCGTGCCGACACCCAAGAGCGTCACCGGCTGAGGGCGGAGACAGAGCGATGAACATTTCGGCCCCCTTTATCCGCCGCCCGATCGCGACCTCGCTGTTGATGCTGGGCGTCCTCGTCTTTGGCATTGCCGCCTACAACCTGCTGCCGGTGGCCTCGCTCCCCAACATCGATTTCCCGACCGTCGCGGTCAGCGTCAACTACCCCGGCGCCAGCCCGTCCACAATGGCCTCGGCAATCGCCACCCCGCTCGAACAGCAGTTCACCTCGATCCCCTCGCTCGCTCAGATGACCTCGGTCTCCGGCATCGGCACGACGGTGATCACCTTGCAGTTCGATCTGTCGCGCAACATTGACGCCGCGGCGCAGGATGTGCAGACCGCGATCAATGCGGCGAGCGGGGTATTGCCAAAGGATCTGCCCTCGCCGCCGACCTACCGCAAGACCAACCCGACGGATCGTCCGGTCCTGATCTACGCCGTGCACTCGGACACGTTGCCGGTCTATCGCATCGACGATTACGCCAACACCATACTGGCCGAGCGGATCTCGATGGTGCCGGGCGTCGGCCAGGTCTTCATCTTTGGCCAGAAGCCCTATGCCGCGCGCATCCAGGTCAACCCGACGGCGCTGGCGGCCAAGGGGATCGGCCTCGAAGACGTGCGCAACGCCCTCGTCAATGCGACCGTCAACCAGCCAAAGGGCACGATCGAAGGCCCGCATCGCGCAGTCACCCTCGATACCAACGATCAGTTGCTCGACGCCGCGCAATACAGGAACGTCATCATCGCCTACCGGAACGGCGCGCCGGTGCGCATCAAGGATGTCGGCGACGCCATCGATTCGATCCAGAACCTCCATGTCGGCGGCTGGTACGACAACGAACCGGCCGAAGGACTGGCGATCCTCAAGGCGCCCGGCGCCAACACGATCGAGCTGATCAATCAGATCAAGACGCTGATGCCGCAGCTCGAAGAGTCGCTGCCGCCCTCGGTCCATGTCGATCTGATGTCCGACCGCTCGGTGATGATCCGGGCCGGGGTGCGCGATGTCGAATACACGATGGTTCTGACCATCGCCCTGGTGATCCTGGTCATTTTCCTGTTTCTGCGGACGCTGTGGGCGACCGTGATCCCCGCCCTGGCGGTGCCGCTGGCGCTGCTCGCCACCTTTGCCGTGATGTATGTCGCGGGTTACAGCCTCGACAACATCTCGCTGATGGGATTGACGATCTCGGTCGGCTTTGTGGTCGATGACGCGATCGTCATGATCGAGAACATCACGCGCTACATCGAGGCTGGCGAGCGACCGCTCGACGCCGCGCTCAAGGGGGCGGGGCAGATCGGTTTCACGATCGTCTCGATCACCTTTTCGCTGATCGCGGTCTTTATCCCGCTGCTGTTTATGGGCGGGATCATCGGCCGGCTGTTCCGCGAGTTTGGCGTCCTCGTGTCAATCGCGGTGGTGTCCTCGGCGATCGTGTCGCTGACCCTGACCCCGGTGCTGTGCTCGCTGTTTCTGAAAGAGCAGGGGGCGCACCCCAAGAACCGCCTCAATCAGTGGGCTGAGGGCTTTTTCAATTGGACGCTCAGGGAATACGATCGCGGGCTGCGCTTTGTCCTGCGCCACCAGTTCCCGGCCCTGCTCGCGACCCTTTTGCTGATGGTCGCCACCGGTTATCTCTACATCCACATCCCCAAGGGATTTTTTCCGCAGCAGGACACCGGCTTTGTGTTTGGCGAGCTGGACACGCGCGAGGATTCCTCATTCCAGGCGACGGAGGCGCTCGCCCATAAGATTGTCGAGATCGTGCGTCACGATCCCGCCGTCTCCGGAGTCTACAACACCGCCGGTGTGTACAGCTACAATCCCAGCGAGAACGCAGCCCGCATCTTCTTCCAGTTGAAGCCCCAGGACGAGCGTGACGTCACCGCCGACCAGCTCATACAGCGCCTGCGCAAAAAGGTTGCCGGGATTGTCGGCGCCAAGTTCTATATGCAGGTGCCGCAGGACATCAATGTCGGCGGCCGGCTCAGCCGGACCCAATACCAGTACACGCTGACCGATTCGAGCCAGGACGAGCTCGATCACTGGGCGCCGATCCTTGAGCGCGAAATGCGCAAACTGCCGGAATTGCAGGATGTCGCCTCCGACCAGCAGAGTGACGCGCCGCATGTCGCGATCGAGGTCGATCGCGACGCTGCCTCGCGCCTCGGCATTCCGATTGCGACGATCGACCAGACGCTCTACGACGCCTTTGGCCAGCGCCAGGTGGCGACGATCTATACCTCGACCAATCAGTACAAGGTCGTCCTTGAGGTCCAGCCGCAATTCCAGAACAGCCCGGCGGCTCTTTCAAAGATCTACGTGCCCGGGCCAAACGGCGCGCAGGTGCCGCTCTCCGCGGTCGCCCACTACGTCCCCAAGCTCGAACCGCTGTCGATCAGTCATCAGGGCGTGTTCCCGGCGGTGACCCTGTCCTTCAACCTCGCCCCCGGCGCCTCCCTCGGTCAGGCCGTCGCCGCCGTCCAGGCCCTGGCTCTCCGGCTCGGCGCGCCGCCGGCATTGCAAGGGTCGTTCCAGGGTACGGCGCAGGCGTTCCAGGCCTCGCTGTCGTCGATGCCGCTCCTTCTCGCCGCGGCGATCCTTGTCGTCTATATCGTGCTCGGCATCCTCTACGAGAGCTACATCCATCCGATCACGATCCTCTCGGCGCTGCCCTCGGCGGGTGTCGGCGCGCTCCTGATGCTGATGATCTGTCATTACGATCTGACCGTGATCGCGATTGTCGGCATCATCCTCCTGATCGGCATTGTCAAAAAGAATGCGATCATGATGATCGACTTCGCCTTGCAGGCGGAGCGGCTGGAAGGCAAGACCCCGCAGGAAGCGATCCATCAGGCCTGCCTGTTGCGCTTCCGCCCGATCATGATGACGACCTTTTCGGCGCTGTTTGGCAGTCTGCCGATCGCCATCGGCCAGGGGGTGGGATCGGAACTGCGCCAGCCCCTGGGCGTCGCCATCGTCGGCGGTCTTCTGGTCTCGCAATGGCTGACGCTCTATACGACGCCGGTCATCTATCTCTATCTCGAGCGGTTCTCGCGCTGGCTCGGCCGTGCCTATCGGCCCTCGCGCGCCTCCGCCGCGCTGTCGCCGCAGTTGTCGGAAGACCGCGCCCCCGGCGAGTGAGAGGGCGAGCCGATGCCAGCGACGATCACCCCGCAAGCGGAAGAGGCCGGGCTGCCGGCGTGGTCCGACCCTCCGGTCGATCGCACCTTCGGCTTTCTTGTGCGTGAGGTCGGGCGCCTGATGAAGCGACGCTTTGAGCGGCGGGCTCGGCAGACGGGGCTGCCATTGACCCGCCTGCAGGCTACCGTCGTCCTGTTTATTGCGCGCCACGAGGGGGTCAGCCAGGCCGAGGTCGCGGCCCGGCTCGATCTCGAACCGATCGCGCTGGTGCGCCTGCTCGACAAGTTGTGCGAGGAAGACCTGGTCGAGCGCCGGCCCCATCCGACCGACCGGCGGGTGCGCGCCTTGTGGCTGACCGCGGCCACCCGGCCGCTCCTGGCACGCATCCTGGCGATCAACCAGGCTATCCGCGAGGAGGCGTTTGCCGGGCTGCCGGCGGAGACGCGCGCACACCTGGTGCACGCGCTCGGCCGCATCAAGGACAATCTCGCCGGCGAAGAGGCGGCCGATGCCGGCGCTGCTCCGCTTCCCGGCACCGGCTAGGGT
This sequence comes from Allostellaceae bacterium, assembly GCA_050730055.1. Lineage (GTDB taxonomy): Bacteria > Pseudomonadota > Alphaproteobacteria > ATCC43930 > CGMCC-115725 > AP-15. Next base: position 3,919 of record JBOHMF010000060.1, on the reverse strand, counting down.
GAGACTGTCTCCCTGGCTAGGGCTGCGGCGGCTTGTCGCGGGGGCTGCCGATCTCGGCCTTGAGCCTTGACAGATCGGCGTCGATGGCGCTGCCGACGCGAAGCGCGTCGAGTTCCTTTTCCGAGCGAGTCTTATGGTCGAGCGGATCGGTGAGGACGCCGCTGTCGAGGAGGCTGTCCATCGCGTCAGCCTTGGCCCGCATCCCTTCCACCTTGTCGCCGGCGCGGCGCAAGGTATCGCCGGCGTTGGCAAAACCGCTGCCGATCCCGGCCATCGACTGCGACACCTTCACCTGCGAGGCGGCGGCGGTGTAGCTCGCCTTCATCACCTCCTTCTGGGTGCGAAAGCTGTCGATGCGCTCTTCGAGCTTTTTCTCGTATTCGATCAGCTTGGCCGCCTGAGGTTCGATCTGGGCGTGCGCCTGTTGCAACGCCTCGGCTTTTTCGAGGGCGGCGTGCTTGTGCGACAGCGCCGCCTTGGCCAGATCCTCGCGCCCCGCCGCGAGCGCCGTGCGGGCGTCGTTCTCGGCCCTTGTCGCCTCCTGCCCGGCCGCCTCGATCTGGCGCTCCAGCGATTTCTGCTGGGCCACGACATCGGCGAGATGCCGCTTTGTCTCCTGCAACTGGGTCAGCATCTTCTCATAAGAGAGATCGAGGGTCTCGTTCGGGTCTTCTAGCCGATCGAGAATCTTGTGCGTCTTGGCTTGGAGAAGGTCCGCGACCCGCGCAAAAACACTCATGACAACCACTCCTTTACGCATTGACCGACAGGACGAGCTGCGGGTCGGCGATCGCTGCGGCGTCCGGCTCGCCGGCGATCGGGGTGACGGCAGTGCCAACGGCAAAGAATTCGATAACGTGCGGCTGCCAGTTGTGCGAACCCTCGTGCAGATCGACGCCGACGACGCCCTCGGCGCCGGCCTCGCTCGCCTCCTGCTGCATGCGCTCCATCGCGATCTCGCGGGCGTCGTAGAGCGCCTGCGAGAAATTGGTCAGCTCGGTGTTGCGTCCGATCGTGCCGAGCGAGCGCAGCATCCCCTGATGGGCGACGTGGTAGACGCAGGACCCCATCACCATTTCGAGCGGGCGATAGCCGGCCTGCAACAGGGTCCAGAAGTCCTGACCGGAGAGATCGGAGGTGAAGGGCTGCCCCTTTGGCCCCTTGAACCCGGGCTGGCCCTGGGCGTGCGCGACGCCAGTGCCGATCGCCAGAAATTCAAGGATGTCCTTGTCCCATTCGAGCCGCTTGACGGTCAACTCGACCCCGACGATGCCGTCGGCGCCCATGTCCGCCGCCTCCTCGCGCATGCGCGTCATCGCCAGTTCGCGCGCCTGATACATCGCCTGCGACAGGACATCGAGTTCCTGGTTCTTGCTCCAGCTGCCGTATTGCAGGCCGAGATGATAGATGCACGAACCGAGGCACAGCCCGATCGGCTCAAACCCGGTCTTGCGCACCAGGAGAAACTCGTTGACCGAGAAGTCGGAGGTGAAGATGCCGCCGGACTGGCCCTCGCGGCGCAGGCCCCGCAAGCGCTCGATGGCATGCGGCGGGATATCGCTGGTGACGCTCATATCATCCCTTCCTCATCGCGCAGGGAATAGGTATTGCGGTCGGGCACCGCGGCGAAGAGCGACGATTCCCCGTCGCGCATATCGACGACAGCGCGGACGGGGTGCGCGCGGTTCAGCGCCGACGCCTGGGTATCGACAACCGTGCCGATCACGATGTGGCGTCCCAGAAAGCGCGGCGGCACGTTGTCGCCGCCCTCGATCTTGAGGATCTGGCCGAAATGCGTGTGCGCGAGGACGCCATTGCCCTGCCGGCGCGCATCGCTGGCGAGTTCAGCGAGGGCCTCGCGGCGCACCCCTTCCCAGAACTGACTCAGTTCGGTCAGCGGCATATTGGTGAAGGGGCGGCCGCCGCCGTCGAGGCGTATCGTCGGGAAGGCAAAGAGAGGGTTCAACCAGCGGTACTGCGCGCCGACCGCGAGACCGACCGGGACAATACCGGCTTCCAGCAGGCGGACAAATTCGAGGGCCGGCACCGTCGCTACCACCGGCTCGGGGTTCGCCGCGAGACCGTCGATGCGCACGGCGGTCCCGATCACGGTGAAATCCATGCTGTCGCCAAGCGCGATCTCGATCTTGCGCATTCGGACATCGACGATCGCGTGGGCGCCCAGCGCCAGCGCCTCCTGGCGCATGCGCGCCAGCGCCAGGTGCCAGCCCTCGGCGTGGCCCTCGGTCCACGACCAGCCGTAGTGATACCAGCAGGTGCCCGAGACCGTCGCCAGCGGGCGGATGCCCTTCCCTCGCGCCAGCGCCAGCTCGGCCGGGGTCATCGTCGCCAGCCACGGCGCCGTGCCGGCGGCGGCGGCGGCGAGACGGGTTTCGACAAAGGATGGCAGCCGGTCCTCGGCAAGCGCGCTTTCCCATTCGGCCTGCCGCTGCTGGTCCGCCGCGCCAGCGCTCGCGGTGTTGGAGAACCCGGTCTTGATGCGGTCAAACCACGACATGAGATCCCCGCTTGCACCGCCCTGGCGGCATCCCTGTAAGGGCTACGACATTAAGAAATCGTGCAATGCACCCTGCGCGTTGCCCGCGCGCTCCGCCAGAAGTTGCAAATCCGCATTCAGCGCCGAAAGCCATTCGGGAAAGTCCATCGTCTCGGATTTCAAGGTGACGCCGCGCACCGACTTGGCGCGCGCCGCCGACAAGCGGCCGTCGTCAAGGCTCAAGACATAGGCGTTGGCCTCGCCCGTGATCGTCACCTTGACGACGTGGTTGGTCCGGGAAAAGAGGCCGTCGCGCCGCCGCTCGATCTTCACCCGGCCGGGCACCGCCCCGTCCAGGCGGGCAGCAAAGGCTTCCATGAAGGCGCGCAGATCGCCCTGCGCCTTGCGATACCAAGCCATGCCCAGGTCGAAATCGCCGGCCTCGGTATCCACTCCCGTTCTCCTTGCGCCGTCCTGGCCAATCCCACGGGTCCGACGATAGAGTTAGGCCGCCCGCGAGCGAGTACAATGCTGACGCCGCTTGATCCGTTATCACGACCGGTTGCGAACCCGCCGTGCCGGCAAAGGAGATGAGATGACACAAATCCCGGTCCCGCCAAAAACCGACAACACGACGGCCGACCGGCGCTGGCAGGCGCGCGTCGATCTCGCCGCCGCGCATCGCCTCGCGGTGTGGCACGGTTTCAACGAGGCCATCTGCAACCATTTCACGCTGGCCGTGCTCGGCACCGCCGACCGCTATCTGCAAATCCCTTATGGTCTGCACTGGTCGGAAGTCACCGCCGGATGCTTTCTCGAAGTCGGCTATGACGGGCGCGTGCTGAGCGGCAGCGGCGAAGCCGAGCGCTAGGGTTTCTGCATCCATGCCCCGATCCACCGGATGATCTCCGACGCCGGCTGCGTCCTGCATACGCACATGCCCTTTGCCAGCGCGCTGGCGCGGCTCGAAGAGCCGCGGATCGAACCCTATGGGCAGACCGAGATCGGTCTTTTGGATGAGATCGCTTATGATGACGATTATCTAGGCCTCGCGCTTGATCCGGCCGAGGGCGAGCGGCTGGCGCGCGCGCTTGGCGACCGGAAAATCCTGCTCATGGCGGGGCATGGCGCCCTCGCCGTCGGCGAGACGGTCGCCGCGGCCTATAACCGGCTCTATTATCTCGAACGCGCCGCCCAGGTGCAGCTTTACGCGATGTGGACCGGGCGCCCGTTAAAGCGGCTGCCGGCGGGCATCGTCGCCCACACCTTGCGTCAGTATGCCGAGGCGCCGGTCTATGGCGGCAAGCCATCCTGCGAGCACCATTTCGCCGCCTTAAAGCGGCTGCTCGATCGCCGCGAACCCGATTACGCCCAGTAGGCGGCCGCCGGCTCCGCAACGGACTTCGCGCTCAGTGTGCGATC
>JBOHMF010000059.1:0-13785 GCA_050730055.1 Allostellaceae bacterium | reverse complement strand
GCTATATCGAGCGTCTGGAGTTTCTCGACGTGCTGCTCGGCGACCGCCCGGCGCTGACCCCGGTGGAGGGCTTTTATCAGCGCATGCTCGCCAATGATCCGGATGAGGCGTTGGAGCAGGCGGAGCGCTATCTGAAGGAGCAGCCGCTTGTCGCCTATTACGACGAGGTGGCGCTCCAGGGCATGCAACTCGCGGCCGCCGATATCATCCGCGGCACGCTGGCGCCGGCGCGGATCGAGCGCTTCAAGGAGGCGGTCGCGGAACTCGTTCGCGACCTCGGCAGATATGTGGATGTTTCTCCCCCTGCCACCGAAGAGGATCGGACTCCCGCCGGTTCGGCGGCGGCGGAAGCCGGCTCAGCGGTCGATCCGAGTGGGCTGGCCCCGCAGTGGCAGGGAACGGCGCCGGTTCTGTGCATCGCCGGGCGCGGGCCGCTCGACGGAGCGGCGGCGAGCATGCTCGCGCAGCTGCTCGGCAAGCGCGGGCTCGGCGCGCGAGCGGTGCCGCACGACGCCGTCTCCCGCGCGAAAATCGACACCCTCGATCTGAGCGAGGTCGCCATGCTGTGCGTCTGCTACATCGATATCAGCGGCAACCCGGCGCATCTGCGCTTTCTGCTGCGGCGGCTGCGCGATCGCCTGCCGAACGCCCCTCTGCTGGTCGGTCTCTGGCCTGCGCAGGACCCGTTTCTGAAGGACCGGGAGTTGCGGCGCGCGGTCGGGGCCGATCATTATGTGAGTACCCTGCACGAAGCCGTGGAAGCCTGTCTGGCGGCGGCGCGCCGGGCAGGCCAACCGACACCGCGGCTTGCCGCCCCGGCGCACGAGGCAAAGGCGGACTGAGTCAGCCGCCGCAGTCGCAGGCGATGTGAAAGATGCGGGCGGCGGTGCGGCCGAGGATGGCGGCGCGCTCGGCCGCGGTCAGCGGGGTGTCGTCGATGACGCGGCAGGGATCGGGGTCGCCGATCGCAAACGGGTAATCGGAGCCGAGCATGACGCGATCGGCGCCGGCGACATCGCACAAAAAGCGCAGAGCCTGCGGCTCAAACACCACGCTGTCAAAATAGAGCCGTCCGAACCCCTCCGTCGGGTCGGCGTATTCGCCCTTGTGGATCGCATGGTTGCGCCGCAGCCGCCCGAGCGCATAGGGGAGCGCGCCGCCAGCATGGGCGATGATCAGGGTGACGCCGGGAAAGCGCGTCAAATGACCCGAGAACAGCAGCCGCGCCACCGCGATGGTCGTATCGGTCAGTCGCCCGACGGCGTTCAGCATGTCGTATCCGTTGAGCCGATCGTCACCGCAGACATACTGCGGATGCAGAAAGATGACCGCCTGCCGCGCCGAGGCGAGTTCCCAGAACGGGTCGAGCGCAGGATCGTCAAGAGTTCCGCCCACCCCTTTTGGCTGGGTCGCCAGCATGGCGCCCTTGAAGCCGTCGTCGAGCGCCTCGTCGAGGACGCGTGCGGCCAGCGCGCCATCCTGCAACGGCACCGTCGCGAGCGGCACCAAGGCGGAGAGCGCGGTCGCGTCCTCCTTCAGATGCCGGTTGAAAAAGCGGGCCCAATCGGCACCTTCCGCTCCCGGCAACTCATAGCCAAAAACATCGGTCCAGCCGCCGACCAGTTGGCGCTCGATCCGTGCCTCTCGGAGCCAGTCGCGCCGCGTTGCCAGGTCGGAAAGCCGCGGCGTGATCGGCCGCGTCGGCGCGGCTTCGGCAAAGGCCACGCGCGGCAGAGCCCCCTCGGCCAGGAGCTTGACCGAGGGAAACAGCCGCCGCTCGGTGCGCAACGCCGCGATCAGGCTCTGCGGGACGGCATGGGCATGGGTGTCGATGATCATCAGGCGTCTCCTCGGCGTCTTGCGCTGCGGCGCGGCCGATCCGGCCGGGGCGCAAGGAATATCACGCCCGGTGTTGGCGCGGGATGGGGCGCACGCCGATCTCAGCAGAATCTCGCGCGGATCGGACGTGGCGAGTAGACTGCGGGAGAGGCGGCCAGTGCAGGGAGATCCTGATGCCCAACATCGAGCCGGGCGCGGCGGCACCGCGCTTTGAGCAGTTGATGGCGCGCGCCGAGGCGCTTCAGCCGGTGCTGCGCGAGCGGGCGCCGCGCACCGAAGAGCTGCGCCGGCTGCCCGACGAGACCATCGCCGATCTGCACCAAAGCGGTCTCTTTCGCATGTTGCAACCGGCCCGCGTCGGCGGCAGCGAACTGCCCTACCGGGCGCTCTATGAGCTGGTTTCGGTGATCGGCGAAGGCTGCGGCTCGACCGCCTGGGTTCTGGCCAATCTTGCCGCCCATCACTGGCTCTTGGCGATGTGGCCGCAGAAAGCGCAGGACGAGATCTGGGGCGAAACCCCGGACAATCTGATCGGCTCGGCGCTGATCTTCCCGCGCGGGCGGGCCGAGCGCGTGCCCGGCGGCTATCGCCTCACCGGCCGCTGGCCGTTTTCCAGCGGGATCGACTGTGCGCACTGGACCATGATCGGCGCCTTGTGCATCGATGAGGAGATCGGGACGAGCGAGCCGCGCATGTTTCTGCTGCCGGCGAGCGACTATCGCATCATCGACACCTGGCAGGTGATCGGGCTCAGCGGCACCGGCAGCAAGGATGTCGAGGTCGGGGGCGCCTTTGTCCCGCAGCACCGCACGATCGCTGCCGCCGAGATCACCGGCGGTCCCAACCCGGGCAGCGCGGTCAATCCGGCGCCGCTCTATCGGCTGCCGGCGATCAGCCTGTTTGCCTTTGCCATTGCCGGCGTCTCGCTCGGCATCGCGCGCGGCACGGTGCGCGACTACATCGCGACGACGCGCACCCGGCGCTCCGAATACAGCGGCAAGAACCTGGCCGATTTCAGCACGGTCCAGGTGCGCCTTGCCGAGGCGGCGGCGCTCGTCGATGCGGCCGAGGCGATCATGCTGCGCGATTGCGAGGAGGCGATGCGGGTCACCGAGGCCGGTGTGGTGCCGAGCCTCGAACAGAAGGCGCGCTATCGCCGCGACGGCGCCTATGCCGCGACCCTGTGCACGCGGGCGGTCGATCTCTTGTTCACCGCCGCCGGCGGCGGTGGCATCTACGAGCGCAACCCGATCCAGCGCGCCTTTCGCGATGTCCACGCCGCGAACGCGCATTATGTGCTGAGCTGGACGGTCAACGCCGCAATCTACGGCCGCGTGGCGCTCGGGCTGCCGCCCGATGCACCGCTATGAGCGCGGAGCAAGAGGGATAGGACGTGCAGAACAAGCTGAAGAAGGCCGAACGCATCGCGACCGAACCCGAGACCCTCGGCAGCCATGCCGCGCCGATCCACCATACCGGCAGCGAGAAATTCGATTCGCGCGAGTTGCGCAATGCGCTCAGCGCCTTTGCGACCGGTGTGACGATCATCACCGCGCGCAACAAGGACGGCAGGCTTGTCGGCCTGACCGCCAATTCCTTCACCTCGGTGTCCCTGCAACCGCCGCTCGTCCTGTGGAGCGCCTCACTCTATGCCGACAGCCTGTCCGCTTTTCAGGAAGGCTCGCATTTTGTCGTCAACATCCTGGCCGCCGACCAGATCGAATTGTCCAACCGCTTCGCCCGCAAGAATGAGGACAAGTTCGCCGAGGTAGATCATATCATACCGGAATGCGGCGCCCCGGTGCTGATCGGCTCCGCCGCGCATTTCGAGTGCCGCAACGAGTACCGGCATTATGGCGGCGACCACATCATCTTTATCGGCCATGTCGAGCGCTTTGCCTATACGACAAAGCCGACACTCCTGTTCTGCCGCGGCAAATACATGCGCGGCGAGCCCTTGATCCCGGCCTGAGTGCGTGCGCAAGGAAAGATCCCGAGAGCCGGCTTCGCCGCGGGCCGCCGGGGATCAGAATTCGGTGCTGATATCGAACCGATCCTCGATTTCCGACAGACCCTCAAGATAGCGGGCATAGGCGCAGGAACCGAGACCACGCGCCAACCGCAGGAGGCCCTCGCGGTCGATCAGGCCAAGGTGCCAGGCGACCTCCTCCACGCAGGCGATCTTGAGACCCTGGCGCAACTCGACGGTGCGCACAAACTCGGCCGCTTCGAGCAGCGAATCCGGGGTGCCGGTATCAAACCAGGCAAAGCCGCGCCCGAGCCGCTCGACCGCGAGGCTGCCGCGCTGCAGATAGGCGATGTTGAGATCGGTGATTTCGAGTTCGCCGCGCGCCGAGGGGGCGAGGGCGGCGGCGAGGGCGGCGGCGTCCTCGTCATAGAAATACAGACCGGTGACGGCCCAGTGCGAGATCGGGAGGGTCGGCTTCTCGACGATCTCGACCGGCCGTCCGGCATCGTCAAAGGCGACGACACCGTAGGCTTGCGGGTCGCGCACCTGATGGGCAAAGATCGTCGCGCCGTCCGTGCGCGCCGCCGCCCGCCGCAGCGCGGCGGACAGGCCGCCGCCATAAAACAGATTGTCGCCGAGGATCAGCGCGACGCGCCCGCCGCCGATAAAATCGCGCCCGAGGATCAGCGCCTGGGCGATGCCCTCGGGCTTGGGCTGCACGGCATAGCGGATCGTGATTCCCCAGCGGCTGCCGTCACTGAGCAGCTCCTCAAAACGGGCGCGCTCGGCCGGCGCGGTGATGACGAGAAAGTCCCGCACTCCGGCCAGCATCAAGGTGGTCAGCGGATAGTAGACCATCGGCTTGTCATAGACCGGCAGCAGTTGCTTGCTGACCGCCAGGGTCATCGGATAAAGCCGGGTGCCGTGGCCGCCGGCGAGAATGATCCCTTTCATCGGCTCTCCTTGGAGCTCGGGTCGGACCGTGTTGCCAACAGCTCGGCGACGACCGCGGCGAGACCGTCCTGCCAGGGCCGCGGCCGGATGCCGTAAGCGCCCGCGATCCGGCGGCAATCGAGCCGGGAGTTCGCGGGGCGGCGCGCCGCCGTCGGGTACTGCGCCGTGGTGATCGGCTCGACCCGCGGGCGCCGCCCGAGATGGGGGGCGGCGAGAGCGACGATTTCCTCGGCAAAGCCGTGCCAGCTCACCGCGCCGGCGCCGGTCAGGTGAAAGGTGCCCCAGCGCGCCGTTCCCGCGGCGACGTGCCCGGCGATGACGGCGAGTGCGGCGGCCAGATCGGCGGCGGCGGTCGGTGCCCCGGTCTGATCGGCAACGACACGCAGCACCGGCTCGCGCGCCGCCAGGCGCAGAATGGTCTTGACAAAATTTGCCCCGCGGACGCCATAGACCCAAGAGGTGCGCAGGATGACGTGATGGGCGAGCGCCGCCCGCACGGCCCGCTCGCCGGCCTCCTTGCTGGCGCCGTAGACGCCGAGCGGGGCGACCGGATCGTCCTCCCGGTAGGGGGTCGGCTTCGCGCCGTCAAAGACGTAGTCGGTGGAGAGATGGACGAGCGGCACGCCGGCGTCGCCGCAGCAGGCGGCGAGGAGCGCCGCACCGGCGCAATTTGTCTTCCAGGCGAGGTCGGGTTCGCGCTCGGCCCGATCGACGGCCGTGTAGGCGGCGAGGTTGACAGCGAGATCGGGTCGCTCGCGCGCCAACGCGGCGGCCACCGCCACGCCGTCGGCGATGTCCGCGGCGGCGCGGTCGAGCGGGACGACGGCAAAGCCCGAAGGCCAGGCGCTCCGGCGGACTTCGTATCCGACCTGTCCACCGGCGCCAAAGACGATCACCTTCATGCGATCTGTGCCCGCGGCTCGTAGTGGAAGAATTCCGGCAGTTCGGCGAGAGGCGGGTGCCTCCGGTCGCGCTCGGACAGGAGGGCCTCGCTCTCGGAAACCGGCCACGGTATGCCAAGTGCCGGATCATTCCACAGCAGTCCGCGGTCATGTGCGGCGGAGTAGGGTCGGTTGACCTTGTAGGTCACCTCGGTCTCCGGTTCGATCGTGCAGAAGCCGTGGGCAAAGCCCTCCGGGACAAAGAGCTGGTTCCATTGGGCGGTGCTGAGCTCGGCCGCGACGTGACGGCCAAAATCCGGCGAACCGCGGCGCAGATCGACGACGACATCGAGGATTGCGCCGCGCGTCACCCGCACGAGCTTGGCCTGGGCAAAGGGCGGGATCTGGAAATGCAGCCCGCGCACCGTGCCGCGCTGGAGCGACAGCGAGTGGTTATCCTGGACAAAACGCACGGCGATGCCGTGCGCGGCGAGCGCGGCCTCGTTATAGACTTCCGAGAAGAAGCCGCGGGCGTCGCGATGGCGCGCCGGCTTCAAGAGGAGCACGCCGGTGATCGCGGTTTCGCTGATCTCCATCACAAGCTCGGATTGCTGCGGGCGGCGGAAGGGGGCGGGTGGCCGGCGGTGCGCCAGGGATAGGAAATCCGCGGCGGAAAGGCGAGAGCGATCGTCGGATCCTGAAGCGACAGGTTTGGGTTGAAATAGGGATCACGATCAAGGATCGCTCCCCACCGCGCCCGCATATAGGCGTATTCGCGCCCAAATCTGTGCTGCTGATCGGACCGCAGGTCGGAGGCGCGCGAGGCCGTTTCGTGATGCCTGAGCAGGGCGAGCGGCGTCCAGGCGATCAGGTGGCCGCGCTCGCGAATGCGCAGGCAAAGATCGACATCATTGTAGGCGACGGCCAGGTTGGCGGCGTCAAATCCGCCGATCTCGGCAAAAACCGTCCGCCGCATCGCCAGGCACGCCGCGGTCACCGCCGAGAGGTTTTGCTGCAGACAGGCGCGGCCGAAATAGCCGGGGTCCTCGCACCGCCGGCGCAGGTGAAAATGCCCGGCGACGCCGCCAAAACCCAGAATGACACCACCGTGCTGAACGTGGCCGTTCGGATATAAGAGTTTGGCGCCGACCGCACCCACCTCCGGCCGGAGGGCATTGGCGACCATGTGGCGCAGCCAGTCCCGTGCGACGATTTCAGTATCATTGTTGAGGAACAGAAGAATCTCACCACTTGCCTTCTCGACTGCCCAGTTGTTTATGCGGGAAAAATTGAACGGCTGCTCGTATCGCATGACATGGACACGAGGATCTGTGTCAATTTCTCTGAAAAATTTCAGCGTCTCCGGCTCTGTGCTGAGATTATCGATAATCAAGACTTCAAGATTGCGGTAATCCGTCGCAGATAGGACGCCGCGAACGCAGCGGGACAAGAGATCGCACCGATCCTTTGTCGGGATGATGACGCTGACGGCGGGTTCGTCTGCGAGCTCATAGCGGATCTCCTGAAACGAGGAGCCGCATGCGAAATCGACCTCGGCCGCGATGCCGCGCCGCTCCAGATGGCCGGCGACAGCGCTGCGGGCGGCGATCCGGGCATAGGGTTTGGCATCGGCCGAGCGGGCGGCCGAGCCCGCAGCGGCGCGCCAGTGATAGAGGATATGCGGGATGTGCCGAATCCGTTCGGGATCGGTCCGCTCAGTCAAGCGCAAGGCCAGATCGTAATCCTGGCTGCCGTCGAATTCCGAACGGAACCCGCCGACCTCCCGGATGAGCGCAGTCCGGTACACGCCGAGATGGGAGATCATGTTCTGCGCCAGAAACAGGTCCGGGTTCCAATTGCTCTTGAAGTAGGGATCAAAACGCCGTCCGCGGCGGTCAAGCTTGTCCTCGTCGCTGTAGATCAGATCCGCGCCGGGATGGCGCAGGATTTCGCGGGCGACGAGATAGAGGGCGTGGACCGGCAGCACGTCGTCGTGATCGAGGAGGGCGGCGAAAGCGCCGGTGGCCAGAGCAAGGGCGCTGTTGCTGGCCGCCGAGATGCCGCCATTCTGTGGCCGGCGGACCCAGGTGATGCGCGGGTCGCGGGCCGCATAGGCGGTCAGAACATGCCCGACGTGGGACAGGGTGGAGGCATCGTCGGCGATGCACAATTCCCAGTTTGGGTAGAGCTGACCGCGCACCGACTCGAGCACCGCCCGCAAAAACGCTGCGGGGGGATTGAACACCGGCATCACGATCGAGATCAGCGGCCGGTACGCAAAGCCGTCGATGTCGGCAAGGATCGCCGTGCGATCCCCGGGCGAGATCGTGTCATAGAGGCGCACCCAGCGCGGGTAGGCGCCCGCCCCGCCAATCCGCCGCACCGCATCATAGAGATAAGCAAAACGGTTGCGATAAAAGCCGATCGCCAGGTGCTGCATCGGCGGTGGCAGAACCGCCAGAACCTGGCGCAGACCGTGTTTCAGCCGCGGGTTCATCGGCGGCTCACAGTTCCGCCCGCGCCGTCCGGCGCAGCAGCGCGACAAGGCGCGGAGCGGCGACCGCGAGCGCGTAGGAGTCCTCCACCCGCCGCCGCCCCGCCTGCCCCATCCGGCCGCACAGGTCGGGATCGTGGTAGAGGCGGGCGAGCGCCGCGACCCATTCGGCCTCCTCTTCCGCCAGAAATCCGGTTTTGCCCGGAATGATGAGGGTGCAATTGGCACCGACCGGCGAGGCGACGACCGGCCGCGCGCCGGCCATGAACTGGATCAGCTTGTAGCCGCATTTGCCGCGCTCAAAAGGCTGATCGGGCAGCGGCATGACGCCGACATCGCAGCGGGCGATCTCTGCCGCTTCGCTCTCCGCCGACCAGGCCACCCGCTCGACCGGGAAACCGGCGAGCGCCGTTGGCGCCGCGCCGACCAAGAGGAGCCGCAACGGGATCTGCGCCATCAGTTTGATCAGCGCCGGGCGCAGCAGATCGAGATAGGCGCTGGTCAAGGGCGAGCCGATCCAGCCGATCGTCAGCGCGGCACTGCCGCCTTTCCGGCACGGCAGGGTCGGGGAATAGCGGCGCAGATCGACAACCGTCGGCAGCTCGGCGATGTGGCGGGCACCGGCTGTGCGGGCGCGGTCGGCAAGATAGGCGTTGCCGGCGATCACCAGATCGGCTGCCTTCATGACGCGGTCGATCTTAGCGCCGAGGAGCGCGCGCACCAGGATATTGCGGTGCCGATCATAAGTGTGAAAGACCGCATCGTCGTAATCGACGACGACGCGCGTCCCGGCCGTTCTGAAAAACCCGATCTCGATCGCGGCCGGCAGCCAGGGCAGCGCCTCCTTCTCGATCCACACCAGATCATAGCGCGACAGGCGCAGCAGCGCCCGCAGCCGGGCGCCATAGCTGCGCAGGATTGCGGCAGGGCTGACAGGACGTCCATCATAGCGAGCGCAAAGATAGGCATCGCTCAGAAAGGGATGGATTTCGGCCGCGATGCCGGCCGCACGCAGAGCGTCGCGATAGATCAGACAACGCTGCCGGCTGCTCGCGCCGAGACGGCCGTAGCGGGTCAAAAACAGGATTCTAAGCTCAGAGATCGTTATAGATCTCCAGCGCCAATTCGAGGTCGGAGAATACCTTGCCGCGTCCGCGATGCAGCACGAGGGCGCTGGTGCAGTAGGATTGGACGGTGGCGACCTCGTGCGAAGCCAGGATCAGCGTGCGGTCGGCCCGCTTCTCGAATAGTTCCTCGTAAGAGCGGCGCTGAAAGCGCTGATCGCCGACCGCGATCACCTCGTCAATCAGATAGCAGTCAAAATCGACCGCGAGCGACAGGGCGAACCCGAGCCGCGCCCGCATTCCGGTCGAATAGGTTTTGACCGGCTCCGCCATGAATTTGCCGAGTTCGGCAAAGTCCTCGACAAAGGCTTTGAGTTCGTCAAACGGCTTGTTGTAGATGCGGGCGATAAAACGCATGTTGTCGTTTCCGGTCAGGCTGCCTTGAAACCCGCCGGTAAAGCCGAGCGGCCAGGATAGCGACATGGTCCGCTCGATAGTGCCGCGGGTCGCCAGTTCAAGCCCGCCAACGAGGCGGATCAGCGTCGATTTGCCGGCGCCGTTGCGCCCGAGGATGGCAACCTTGGCGCCGCGCTCGACGGTGAACGAGACGTCGCTGAGGACGCGATGCCACTTGCCCTCTTCGGTGCGGTAGTCCTTGGTGAGGCCGGTAACCTTGATCATGGGGTTCGATCATTCGATCTCGAGGTATCTGCGCGAATCGCGGATCAGCACCAGACCGATGATGGTCATAATGGTGAAGAGGACCGTCTGATAGACAAGGCTGTAATGGGGATGGACGATGGGACCGAGCAGTCCCGCGCGGATCATGTCGTAGGACTGGATCGAGGGCATCGCCTTCAGGGCAAAGGCGCGCAGGTGCGGCGGCAACCAATCCGACAGAAAGAAGAAGCCGGACACTGCCATGTAGAGATAGGAGACCGGCGACCATACCTTCTCGACGATCTCCGGGCTGCGCTCGCTGAGCCCGCCGATGATCATGGCGACGGAGGTGCACCACCAGATATGATAGATGTAGCCGAGATAGAACAGCGGCAGGTTTTGCGGCCATTGCAGCAGGCCGATGACGATAAAAAACGCGCCCGAGAATATGACCGCCGAGAGGTTCGAGAAGATTTCAAGCAGAGCGCGGCCGAGGAAGAGGTCGAAGATCGTGACCTGCCGATGATAAAGGAGTCCGGAATTGGCCCGGACAAACATCAGAACGCGTCCGCCGAGGTGGCGGAACAGCGTCAGCGGCAGATAGCCGCTCCACAGAAACGGGATCATCGGCAGGCCCATGTCGAAGGGCGCCCGCATGATCGACCACACGAGGAGGACCGGCACCACAAAGGTCAGCGGCTCCGCGACAACCCAGGCAAAACCGAGGTTCTCGCGCCCAAACCGCGAGTAGATCTCGCGGATCAGCAACGCGACGACCACGCGCCGCTGGTTTTTCAGATCCCGCCAGAACATTCCCGAGTACGCGGGTTAGGCGGGTGAGTGCTCGCGCACGCTGGCGACCAGAAGCCAGGCGAGGGCATAGGCCAACAGGCAGCTGGCGACAACCATGAAGAAATCGGTCGTCCGCTCCGGGTAGAGCGGGTAGTCGGGCAGGTTGGGCTGGGCCACGCGCTCCAGATAGATCTCCTGGCGCTGCGCTTCGAGCCGCGCCGCCTCAAGCGAGATGAAGGCCGAGGCAAGCGCCTTCTCATCGAGCTGGCGCTGCATTTCGAGATGCTCGTACTCGGTCATTGCCGAGACCACCGAACCGCTCTGACCGCTGAGCTTGGCGCGCTCCCGCGCGATCAGGCTGTCGAGCGATTCGATCCGGACCCTGACCAGCGGCAGTTGCGGGCTGTGTGGCGAGGCGCGCAGCAGTTCGGCGAGCTGGGTGCGAGCCTCGGTCTCGGCCGTCTCCAGCCTCTGGATCAGCAACAGGACGCTGGCGCCGGCAGTCTTTGGGGTGATCATCTTCTCCTTGACGCGATAGGCGGTCAGCTTGTCCTGGACATCCGCGATCTGGCCCTCGACCCGGGCAACGACGCGCCGCGCCGTGGCGAGCGCATCGCGGCGCGCCCGCTCATTGAGCTGATTGACGAGCTGCTCGCTGTAGGTGATCAGCGCCGCAGCGGTCTTCTGCGCATCCGCGGGGCGATAAGCCTTGACCTGCAAGGTCAATACGCCGGCTCTGGGATTGTTGTTGACCGTGACAAAGCGACGGTAATGCGCATAGAGCGCCTCAAAATCGGTGCGCCCGAGGATGCCCGGAAAGCGGGAGAAGAGATCCGCCCCCGGCCGGTCAAAGATCGCGCGCAGATCGTCGTGGCGTTCGAGCTTTGCAACCGCGTCGCGCGACATGATGAAATCCGCCACCGCCGCGCCGTCGTCGCCCCCGCGGCTCAAACCCGTCGATTCGAGCAGCGAGCCGAGCGCGCCGCCCCCCCCTCCCTTGGGGCCGCTGACCATGAACTGGGCTTCCGACATGTAAAGACTTGACGCGATGCCGTAGAAATAGACCCCGGCCACCAGTGTCGGCAGTCCGACAATGGCCCAGAACCACAGGTTCAGCGAGCGGATGAACTGGAGAAGCCGACCCGCGGCAATCGGCGGCGCGCCGGCCCCGGCGGCGATGGCGCGGGCTTGCGCGCGCAGGCGTTCGAGCGGGGGGCCGGTCTCTGCCATTCGATGTCTCGCGTGGTTCTTTGCGACAGTGTTTTCAGCCGATTTTGTCCGCCGTGAGGCAGGCGCGAAACCGGCGCAGGTTCTCCGCGCAGAGCGCTAATCTACAATGCGGCGCACCGCGAGGGGAAGATGCTCCCGCATCAGCCCAGCGCAGCATAAAGCGCCGCCATCCGCTCGCGGTAGCGGGCGAGCGAGAACTCGTCGGCGCGCCGCCGGCCGCGGCGGGACAACTCGGCCCGCAAGTCGGCATCGGCGACGATCGTCGTGATCGCCCGGCGGATCGCCTCGCCGTCATAGGGATCGACGAGAAGCGCCGCATCGCCGGCGATCTCGGGCAGCGCCCCTTCGCGCGAGGCGAGAACCGGCGCGCCCAAGGCCATGGCTTCCAGAACCGGCAGGCCAAACCCCTCGTAGAGCGAGGGAAAGACCACCGCGCGCGCGCCGCGGATCAGCGTGACGAGGGTGGAAAAGCCGAGGTAATCAAGCCGGCGGATGCGCGGACCCTCCGCTCCCGCCGCGGCGCCACGGGCGCTGTGCGCGGCCAGGAGCCGCGTCTCGGCCTCGTTGTGCCACCCGCCGCCGAGAACGACGACAAGCGGCACCGCGACCCCTGACGCGAGATAGGCTTCGATCAGGCGGGCGAGGTTTTTCTTCGGCTCCAGCGCCCCGTAAAACAGCAGATAGCCGTGGAGATCGAGGCCGAACGCGCCGGCCAGATGGTTGGCGACTGCCGCTTCCGGCCGCGCCAGATATTCCTGCGGGATGTCGACCGTCTGATAGGTGTTGGTCACCCGGCGCTCCTCGACGCCGAGCAGCGCGATGATGTCGCGCTTCGAGTGCTCCGAGACCGTGACGATGTGGTCGGCCGCGCGGGCGACCGTCTGCAGCAGGCGAAAGGTCTGTCGCTTGTTTTCGAGGGTCGTGAACGGCAGCCGCAGCGGCACGAGATCGTGGATCGTATAGAGGTTGCAGGCGGATTTGACGCGCAGCGGCATCGGGTAGGTGCAGTGCAGGATGTCGGGCGGCGGGGAAAAGGAGAGATCGACAAGCGCGCCGGTGCGAAAGAAATAAGTGCGGGCGTTGGCGAACAGGTTGCGGGCGACAAAGACCTGGTCCTGCGCCGGCAGCGTGTGCTCGAATTGCCGGGTGATGACCGCGCCGTTCAACGCCACCGGCAGCGGCTTGACCGGGAAATGATAGCGGACCTGATCGAGCGCGTAATGCACGAGCCGGCGCGGCGTCATCTTGCGGCGCCCCGGGGCCAGCCGCTTCTCGTCAAAAAAGATGATCTCGCGCAGGGCGGGGTCCCTGGGCGGGGTGAAGGGGGTGCTGTAGACGACCCCGATCTCGTGGCCGAGATCGTGCGCGACGCGCGTCAGGATGCGCGCGTAGGTGGCGATCCCGGTCCCCTGCGTCAGCGACAAATTCAGACCGTCAAAAACGATTCGCAAAGGCGCTCCATGGCATGAGGCAAAGGCGGCAACGGCGATGGCCGGCCGCCGCGCGCCGGGGAAACGAGCGGCAACGGCCCGCGTGATCCTCAGCGCCTCCGCGCCGAGGCCGAGATTTTCGTGGACAGGCCGGGCGCGATTGTCAAGAGTGAGAGGCCGGCGGATCGCATTGCAACTGCCGACTGAGATCATGTCCGGGTAGGGGGAATGGCGCAGGGGGATCCGCCCGTGCCGACGAGGGCATCCGCCTTTGTCGCGGGCCTGGAGCATGCGGCGGCGCCGTTCGGGATGGAGATGGCGCGCGGCCCGCTCGACCCGGCCGCGCAGGCGGCCCTGTTTCCCGACTTTGCTCGGCGAGGCCGGGCCCACCGCGGCGAGGCGCTCTGCGCCTGGGCTGGTTCGCCGGCGGCGCGGCAGGGCGCGGCGCGGGCCGCGGCGCGCGGCCTGTGCT
>JBOHMF010000058.1:0-13884 GCA_050730055.1 Allostellaceae bacterium | reverse complement strand
GCGCCTCAAGGAATGGCGTGCGGTGGCAACGCGCTATGAAAAGACCGCCTGCTCCTTTCTTGGCGTGCTCTGTCTGGCCGCCGCTGCCGATTGGCTCAAGCCATAACAGGCCCTAGCGCTGTTGCTGCCAACGATATCCAGGCTGTGGCCCGTCTCGATGAAAAACGCGACGCGCTCGAACGCGGGGTGTTCGTAATCCTGTTTGCCCAATTTGAAAAAGCAATAAAAGAACATTTTGAAAAAGCACGTGATGTGCGATCCAGCAACCCGGATTGGACTCATCGCCGTGGCTGGGACATTCCGGCATACCTGGATCGCCGGGTTCCTTTTGAAACTATGCTCTCTTTGGTGCTTGATCAAAGGAATCCCTCTCTTAGCAAAATCTTGCAAGCATATGGCCGTCGAAATCACTGTGCTCACGGTGGGAGCAGCGTTCCGATTGGCTCAATAGATGAATTTGTCAAGGATTTATACGTCTGGCAAAGTCTATTGCACGGCTGATAGCAAGCGGAAGGTGGAAGAGCGCGTGAACCGAAGCCCGCGGCCATGACCCGTGGGGTATTCCGCCGCCGCCGCGCAGCGGCGGAATGCGTTGCCCCGTCTTGCGGCGGGACAGCGTCTCCGCCCTGCATTCCCGCGAGATGCAACACCGTGCTCATCGCTCGACAGCGTCGGGAAACCAGTCCCCAAGGACCTCCTCGGCGGTAAAGCCGCCCTTCTGGACCCGCATCCGGACCGCCTCGGCGGTCTCGCCGTGGCTTTGGAGATCCTCCGCTGCCAGTTTCGCAGCGGTCGGAGTCTGTTCCGAGGTGAGCCGCGCGACCTCGTGCCGAAGGCTTGGGCTGTCTTTCAGGATGTCCTCGATCTCGACGCGCGCATCGCGGATTGATTCTTCCCAACCCGGTCGCGGCTCGATCGCCGGTGAGGCTTCGAGTTTGAACAGGTGGCGGAGAATCCGCCTGAGTTGTGAGCGAAGCGCCGCGCGCTGCGACTTGCCCAAGCTCTCGATCTCCTCGGCGAGATTGTCCCAGTCGAGTGGAAGGTTCGAGTCCCTGGCACGGCGCAGTGCCGCCGCCTGCTCCTCGGTCCAGCGCAGGAAATCCTGCTCATACAATTCGCCGCGTTCCATACCGGGCGCTCTCTTCGTGCCTTTGGAGCAAGATACGCAGCAACCTCCTGGCCATCAATGACCGGCAGGGTCGGCGATCGCCGCTTCACACGGCCGCCGCCGGGCATTAGGTTAGGGTCGTCTCCCACAGCGCCCTGATTGGTAGCAGGCCATGCCCTTTCTCGCCGACCGCCTCGCCCGTGTCAAACCCTCGCCGACGATGGCGATGACCGCGCTCGCCACCGAGTTGAAGGCGGCCGGGCGCGACATCATCAGCCTGTCGCAGGGCGAACCCGACTTTGACACGCCGGCGAACATCAAAGAGGCGGCGATCGCGGCGATCCGCGCCGGCGACACCAAGTACACCGTGTTTGACGGCCGCATCGAGTTGAAGCGCGCGATCTGCGCAAAGTTCGCGCGCGAGAACGGCCTCACCTACGAACCGCGGCAGATCACCGTATCGAGCGGTGGCAAGCAGGTGCTCTACAACGCCTTTGTCGCGACCTTGAGCGCCGGCGACGAGGTCGTCATCCCGGCGCCCTACTGGGTGTCCTACCCCGAGATGGTGCTCCTCGCTGACGGCGTCCCGGTGCCGGTCTCCTGCCCGCAGAACAACGGCTTCAAGCTGCGCCCCGAGGATCTCGACGCGGCGATCACGCCAAAGACCAAGTGGCTCATCCTCAACTCGCCGTCAAACCCCTCGGGCGCCGCCTATACCGAGCGCGACCTCCGGGAACTGGCCGAGGTGCTGCTGGCGCACGGGCACGTCTGGGTGATAACCGACGACATGTACGAGCACCTCGTCTATGACGATTTCCGCTTTGCCACAATCGCCCAGATCGAGCCGCGCCTCTACGAGCGCACCTTGACCGTCAACGGCGTCTCAAAAGCCTATTGCATGACCGGCTGGCGCATCGGCTACGGCGGCGGCCCGCAGGCGCTGATCAAGGCGATGGGCGCGATCCAGTCGAATTCGACGGCCAATCCCTGCTCGGTCAGCCAGGCGGCGGCGATCGAAGCCTTGACCGGGCCGCAGGACTTCATTGCCCTGCACAACAAGAGCTTCAAAGAGAGGCGCGATCTTGTCGTCGATCTGCTGAACCGGGTCCCTGGCCTCTACTGCCCGCGGCCCGAGGGCGCGTTCTACGTTTATCCCTCCTGCGCCGGGGTTCTCGGCAAGCGCACGCCCGACGGCAAGACGATCGAGAGCGACGAGGATTTTGTCCGCTTTCTGCTGGAAGAGACGGGCGTGGCGGTGGTGCACGGCACGGCCTTTGGCTTGGCGCCGCATTTTCGCATCTCCTACGCGACCTCGACGGCGCAGTTGCGCGAAGCGTGCGCCCGCATCGACGCCGCCTGCCGCAAGCTCGCCTGAGTCGAAGCAAGACCGCTCATGGTTGCCCTCTCCCCGCCCCCCGATGGACCAAAGGGGGCGGAGAGGAGGAGATTGGCGGGAGGAAGCCATGCTTGAGCACGAATGGACCGGCGCGGGACTGCCGACTTTTGTCACTCACCTCGAATGCAGCCTGACCGGCGAGCGCACCCCGGCCGACACATTGCAGACGGTCTCGCGCGCCGGCCGGCCGCTCCTGGTGCGCTACGATCTTGCCGGTGTGCGCCAAGCCCTGTCGCGCGAGACGCTTGGCGGGCGACCGCAAACGCTCTGGCGCTATCGCGAACTCCTGCCGGTGCGCCAGACCGAGAACATCGTCTCGCTTGGCGAGATCATGACACCGCTGGTGCCGCTGCCGCGCCTCGCCGCGCGATTTGCCAAAGGCGGCGAGATCCTGATCAAGGATGAGGGCCGCCTGCCGACCGGCTCGTTCAAGGCGCGCGGTCTTGCGCTCGCAGTGTCGATGGCCAAGGAACTCGGGGTCACGGCGATGGCGATGCCGTCAAACGGCAATGCCGGCTCGGCGATGGCCGCCTATTGCGCGCGCGCCGGCATCAAGGCCGCGGTGTTCTGTCCGGCCGACACGCCGGAAGTGAACATCCGCGAGATCGCGATGCAGGGGGCAACCGTGTTTCTCGTCGATGGCCTAATCGACGATTGCGGCAAGCTGGTCGCTGCGGGCGAGCGGGAAGCCGGCTGGTTCAACTGTTCGACCTTGCGCGAACCCTATCGCATCGAGGGCAAGAAGACGATGGGTCTCGAACTCGCCGAGCAGCTCGGCTGGGAGATGCCCGATGTGATCTTCTATCCCACGGGCGGCGGCACCGGCCTGATCGGCATGTGGAAAGCCTTTGCCGAATTGGCCGAGCTTGGCTGGATCGGCGCCAAACGTCCGCGCATGGTGGCAGTGCAGGCGGCGGGCTGCGCGCCGATGGTCAAGGCCTGGAAGGACGGCGCCGAGCACGCGCCGCGCTGGGAGAATGCGCGCACCTTTGCCGCCGGCATCCGCGTGCCGCAGGCGCTGGGCGATTTTCTGATCCTGCGCGCGGTGCGCGACAGCGGCGGTTTTGCCATCGCTGTCGATGACGCGGCGATCATGGCCGCCTGGCGCGAGGTGGCGGGCGAGGAAGGATTGCTGCTTTGCCCCGAGGGGGCGGCCACCTATGCCGCCTACAAGGCAGCGCTTGCCGACGGGCGGGTGCGCGCCGGCGAGCGGGCGGTGCTGTTCAACTGCGCCACCGGCCTCAAATACCCGATGCCCGAGGCCGGCCAGCGGCTCGGTCCCGGCGCCGCCGTCGATTGGCAGGCGCTCGCGGCGCGCTGAGCCCTTGCGGCCTCAGCGCCCCTGATAATAAAGGGCGTGCTCTCGCTGCCATTCGCGATGTTGCAAGGCGCGCTCGCGGGCGTACTTTTTCGCTTCGTGATGACCGATCAGGCAGCCGATGCCGGCGCCAAGCAGCGCGTGATGCCCGAGAAAATGCCCGGCCACACCGCCAATCGCGGCTCCCTTCAGGCAACCCCTGGCCTGTGCCGGGCCAGCCATCGGGGCAGCCGTCAGAATGGCGGTGGCGAGAGCCGCCGGGATCAGCATCGCGCGCATGCTTGCTCTTCCGTGACGTTGCAGGGCTCCGAGGCCGTAAACGCCGCAGCGGCAAAAACGGCCGCAGCGCCGCCGGGCTGAGAGGCTAGTGGCTCTGCTGGTATCCCTGCTGCGCCCGCTCGTGCGCCCGCTCGCGCTCGTGCTTTTTCGCCAGGTGATGACCGACGACGCAGCCGCCGATGGCGCCAAGGACCGCGTGATGATGGGCAAAATGGCCGGCCACGCCGCCCACCGCGGCCCCCTTGAGACAGCCCTTGGCTTGTGCCGGACCGGCGATCGGGCCGGCCATCAGGACAGCGGCGGCGAGCGCCGCCGGGATCAGCATCATTCGCATGGTCGCCCTTTCTGAAAGTTGCAAACCCCCGACCGCAAACGCCGCGGGGACGGAAACGGCACCAGCGCTAGATGAGGCGCGGCCCGCGGATCGGCAATGAGGATGCGCGATAAATCCCGGTCTTTTCGAGGATCCGGACCGGCACTCGGCGCGCCGCCGCCCGGCAGGCCCGCTTTTTGCCACGGCTGAACGGGATTGTCCCGGTCAGCCGCGTCCGAGCGACCAGCTCCGCCGCGCCTTGCCGATGTAGGCTTGAAACAGCCCCAACTGGCGCAGCCGCTCCGGAGTGAGGGTGCTCTTCTGGCGACACTGCTCGTAGGTCGCGGCGATCTGCTCCTTCAACTGAAGAAACGCACCGCCGACGCTCGACCCCTTTGCCGAGATTTCGAGGGCGGGCGCTTGCGCGACAAACATCCGGTCGTCGGTCTCTTCAATGACGACCGGGATCGGTTGCAGCAGGTCGTAATTGGGCAGCGAATCGATGGCCATCTCGATCGGGCGCGGCTTGCTGACCGGCTTGACGGAGGGCGCGGCGGGCGCGGCATCGGAGGAAGGGTCCGCCGGGGCGTCGGGCGGCGGGAGGGCGGGCGGCGCCGCGACGGTCTCCGCCTCGCCCGGACTTTTGTCGAGCGGCGGGACATCGGAGTCTTCCTGCAAAGCGGCCACGCGCCGCTCCTCCCCGGTCGCGGGAGGCGGCTCGGCAGGAGCGGGAGCCGCCGGCGGCAGACCGCGCGTCGCTCCGGCAGTGAGCGAAAGCTGGGTGCGCGTGCCGGTCGAGAGCGCCGGGTGCGCCGCGGTCCTGACTGACGGAAAACGGCCGACCCGGTCGGAGCGCAGCAGCACGGCCGCTGCCGTTCCGATCATCGCGCCTTCGGCGGTCGAGGAGCGCAGGGTCGCATTGGTCGTTGCGACAATCGCCGGAGACGCCGAAAAGCGGCTGAGCTGTGCGGCGCTTGAACGGACGACGATGCCGTTGCGCATCGCTCTAACCCGGCTGGTTCGCCGCCGGCGTGCGAACGTCGGTGACCAGGGTTGCCTTCATGGTGTAGACCGGTTCCCCTTCCGCCGTGCGCTCCCCGTCGGCACAGAAGACGGCGAGCATGACCGGCTTGACGCGCAGCCGTGTCCCGTCCGCCAGGCGATATTCGCTCCACGCTTCCTTTGCCTCGACCATTTCGACTTCACGGCTGCCATTGGCACCGCCCGTGCGTCCATCGCTCACTGCGCTCTCCGTCCCTTTGCCAGGCGCGCAATACTGCGAAGAAGAAGGTTGAAGCAGGCTTAACGGTCCCGCTCCGCCGGTGCGGCGGGGGACGGGATTAACCGTTCGGCAACCCGGTTCCGGCCTAATCAAAGCGATCAATGCACCGGATCGGGATCGGGTCATGTGGAGCATTTCGTCGGAAGATTTGCAGCGTGCGAAGGAGCGCGTTCAGCTGCGCCGCAGCGAGATCGAAGCGCGCCACGCCGAGGAGTTGAAGACTCTCGATGCCGAGAGCGAAATCATCGCCACGCTGGAGCGCGCCGCTGCCGATTTTGCTGCCAAAAAGGGACAGGGGCAGGAGGAGACCGCCCCAGACTTCAATCCTCTTGATCCGCCGATCGAGGCGGGACCGGGCGGCGGCGAAGGCAAGGCGGGTTCGCGCTGGCGGCTGCACCTCGGCAACCGCCCGGGCGATGCGGAGAGCGGCGCACCCCTTCCGCCGCCGCGCTGATCCCGGTTTTTGTCCGCGGCTCGGCCATCGGCCGGAGTTCCGCCGCGACCGCCTCGCCGCCGCGCGTTACGGCAGACATGCGCTCCGCTCACAGCGAATGCGTCGCGCCTGAGGCCGCGTTATCGGCTATGATGGCGGCATGTATTTCGACTGGCGCCTGTGGCGGCTGACGTGCGGACTGCGGGGACGGATCGTCCTCGCCATCCTGATGGGTCTTCTGGCCGCGGCGGTCGGCATCGCCCGCTTTGTCCTGCTGGGCCTCATGCTGGCGGCGGTGTTCCGCGGTGCAGGATTTTTTGCGGTGGCTGCGCCGGCCGGCGGGGTCATGGTCGCGGTGGTGCTGCGCGGCTGGCTCGAACACCACCGCACCATGGTCGCCCACGTGACCGCAACGCGGGTGCAGGAAGTGCTGCGCGGCCGCCTTTTCGACAAGATCGCCGAACTCGGGCCGGCCTGGTTTGCCGGCGAGCGCACCGGCGGTGTCATGCTGGCGATCGTCGACGGCGTCGAGCAGTTGCAGACCTTCTTTGGGCAATACCTGCCGCAACTCGCGACCGCCGTACTGACGCCGCTCGCAATCTTTGCCTTTATCGCCTGGTGGGACGTGCCGGTAGCGGCGGTGATGCTGGTCGCGGCGCTCTTCACCCTGGCCGCGCCGGTCGCCTTCCACCACCGCGAAGCGCGCAAGAGCCACGTCCGCCATGAAGCCCTGAAAGCCTTCGGCTCGGAATTTCTCGACGGCGTGCAGGGTCTGCCGACCCTGAAGGCGTTCGGGCAGAGCGCGGCCTACGGCCGGCGGCTGGCCGACAAGGCCCGCGCCTTGTCGCAGCACACGCTGGCGGTGCTGGCGAGTTCGGTGATGACCCGCGGGATCACCGATTGCGGGGTGGCGATCGGCGCCGCCGCCGCGCTTGCCCTCGGCGCCTTCCGGGTCTCGCACGGGCTGATGAGCATTCCGGCTCTCCTGATCGTGCTGATGGCGGGGACCGAGATCTTCCGCCCCTTGCGCGATCTGCGCACGGTTCTGCACCAGGGCATGGTCGGACAGTCGGCCGCGGCCGCGGTCAATGCCCTCTTTGCCGCCATGCCGCTGGTGCCGGCAGCGTCCCATCCGAGCGCACCGACTGCCCCATTCGCGCCGACCATCGAATTTGATGCGATCACGTTCGCCTATCCGGGCGGGCGCGGCCTTGCCCATGACCGGCTCTCCTTTGCCGTCGCCGCCGGCGAGACGGTCGGCATTGTCGGCCCTTCCGGCTCGGGTAAATCCTCGATCGTCCGGCTGCTCCTGCACCTCTACGATCCGCAGGAGGGCGTTGTGCGCGTGGGCGGCGCCGACGTGCGCTCACTCGATCCCGATGCGCTCGCGCGGATGATCGCCGTCGTTCACCAGGACACCACCCTGTTTCACGGCACGGTCGCCGACAATCTGCGGTTGGCCAAGCCCGATGCCACCTCGGAAGACCTCGAACGGGCGGCGCGCGACGCCAACGCCGCGGAATTCATCCGCGCCTTGCCGCAGGGCTATGAGACGATCATCGGCGAACGCGGCGCCTTGCTGTCGGGCGGTCAGCGGCAGCGTCTGGCGATCGCCCGCGCGCTTCTGCGCGACGCGCCGATCCTCATTCTCGACGAGGCGCTGTCCTCGGTCGATGCCGAGAACGAGGCGGTCATCCAGGAAGCCCTCGATCGCCTCTCGACCGGGCGCACGACGCTGGTGCTGGCGCACCGGCTGTCGAGCGTGATCGGCGCCGACCGCATTCTCGTCCTCGACGAGGGCCGCGTCGTCGAGAGCGGCCGTCATGCCGCGCTGATCGCCCATGACGGTCCCTATCGCCGGCTGATGGGAGCGCAGGCTGAGGAGCGCGAAGCCGATCTCGCCCTGGCCGAGGAGCGCGCCACCACCCCGCGCGCCTCGCATGGCGAAGATGCCGGTATCGGTGAGCCGGCCCCGGAGATGAAGGTGGCCGAGACCGGCGGGGGCGCAACGGTGGCGACGCTGTTGTCGGTCATCCGCCCGTGGCGCCGCCGCTTTGCCGTCGTCGTCGTCTCCGGCATCGCCCGTGTTGCCGCCTTGATCGGCGTCGGGCTGATCAGCGCGCTGGCTGTCGCCGCGGTCAAGCTGGGCGCGCCGTTTGGCACCCTGCTGATCCTCCTGGCCGTGACGGCGCCGCTCGCCGGCCTCCTGCATTGGCTCGAATCCTGGCTCGCCCACGACATCGCCTATCGCCTCCTGGCCGAGCTGCGGATTGCCCTGTTTCAGAAGCTCGACACGCTCGCCCCGGCTTATCTGTTGCGCCGCCGCTCCGGCGATCTGATCGCGCTGGCGAGCCAGGATATCGAGACGATCGAATATTTCTTCGCCCATACCGTGGCGCCGGCCCTGGTCGCCGTGCTGATCCCCTCGGCCGTGCTGGCAGCGCTGTTTGTCCTCGCCTGGCCGGTCGCGGTGGCTCTTCTGCCCTTTGTCCTTTATGCCGGTCTTGCCCCGGTGGTGACGCGGGCGCGCATCGACCGGCTCGGTGCTGAGGCGCGCGAGGCGCTCGGACTCCTCGGCGCCCACGTCACCGAAACGATCCAGGGTCTCGCCGATCTTCTCGCCTTTCAGGCGGTCGCCACCCGGCGCCACGCCTTTATTGAGCGGGTGCGCGACACTCAGAGCCTTCGCCTCGAACTGCTGGCCGATCTTTCGGCGCAGACGGCGCGGCTCGAAACCGTGACCGGACTGGGAGGACTTGCCGTCGCCGCGACCGGCGCCTGGATGGTGGCCGAGCATCAACTGGGCGCGACGACCTTGCCGCTCCTCGTTCTGGTGGCGCTCGCCGCGTTTCTGCCGATCTCCGAGATCGCCCAGGTCAGCCGCCAACTCGCCGACACGATCGCCTCGACCCGCCGGCTTTATGCCGTGCATCAGGCCGAGCCGGTGGTGCGCGACGGCGCGTCATGCCCGCCGGCGCCCAAGGGCGGCTCGGCGATCCGCTTTGAGGCGGCCGGCTTTGCCTATCCGGGATCATCCCGGCCGGCGCTGGAGGCGGTCTCGCTGGCCATTCCGGCGGGGCGGACGGTGGCGCTCGTCGGCCCCTCGGGAGCCGGCAAGACGACCCTCGCCAACCTGCTGCTGCGCTTCTGGGACCCGCAGGACGGGCGCATCCTGATCGATGGCGTCGATCTGCGCGACTTTGTCCTCGATCATCTGCGCGCGCGCATCTCGCTCGTGTCGCAGGATACCTACCTGTTCAACGACACCTTGCGCGCCAATGTCGCATTGGCTCTGCCCGACGCCGACGAGGCGGCCATCCGCCGCGCTCTCGACCAGGCGGCACTCACTCCCTTTATCAGAAGCCTGCCGCAGGGTCTCGACACCATTGTCGGCGAGCGCGGCGTGCAACTCTCGGGCGGGCAGCGCCAGCGCGTCGCGATCGCCCGCGCCTTTCTGAAAAACGCACCGACCCTGATCCTCGACGAGGCGACCTCGCACCTCGACGCGGTCAGCGAGGCGCAGGTGCGCCAAGCGCTCGCCGCGCTGATGCGCGAGCGCACGACCCTCGTCATCGCTCATCGCCTCTCGACCGTGCGCAACGCCGATCTGATCGCCGTCCTCGACCATGGCCGGCTGGTCGAATATGGCAATCACGGCGAGCTTTTGGCCAAGAACGGTCTTTATGCGCGATTGATCCGGCATCAGCTCGCCGCCGCCCGCCGACCCGCCCGCGCCGCCGCGGATTGAGACAGCTACCAGAATGTAGGGCGGAAAAGCTGCTCCGGCGGAAGCCGGGGCAGCGCTCCTGAGCTTGTCGAAGGGCCGCCGTCTTGCGGCGATGGCGGAATACGCTTCGCTATTCCGCCCTACGGATTTATGGCTGCTCCAAACCTTTGCGCAATCCGCTGTAAGGCTAACCGCCGGCGATCCGGCGCAGATAAGCGGCGATGGCGGCTTTCCATAGGCCGACATGCTCGAACAGCGTGTGTCCCTCGCCGGTCGTCCCGGGCGGCATCCCGGATACGTTCCCGAATGTCACAAAATCGCCGCTGCCGCCATTGGCGCGGAACGCCGCGAACATCTTTCGCGCCTCGGGCAGCGGGATGATATTGTCATATTTGTCGTAGAGCCACAATTCCGGGTAGTGTCTCAGTTTGAATTGTAACAGACGGAGGTTGACAAATTCGGATCTATATGATAGAAAATTGCGATCATCGCACATCTCCTATCCAACGAGCGCCGCGCCGGAATGGATGTCCTCGCGCGCCTCGATCAGCCGAACAACGTCCTCCATCGACCAGAGCCTGGTTTCGATCCCTGCCGCCATTGCGGGCGAGACCCGAAGCGTCTTGTGGATGCGAACAAAATTGTACCAGATGGCATAGAGCGCGACCATGTGCGCGTGGTTCTCAATCTTCTTTGAGAAAGCGTTGGTGAGCCGGGTGAAGCGCCGCATGCTCATCCGCATGGTGAGGTTCGCCCGTTCCGTGTATGACGTGCTGATATGGTCAGGGTCCGGGTTGCCGGTTATCCGATCCTTGCGCGCCCCGACACATTCTGAGGGGCTATAGCGCCTGGCGGCTTCCGGTTCGGGCGGCGGCTCGCCATAGAGCTTCACCAGCATCGCATAGTCGATGTCCGCCCCGAAGGTGCCTTCGACGGCTTCCAGGTAAGCCTTGTGCCCGTCTGTTGTCAGTTGCACCCGGTTTGCCAACCGGCCGCGAAGATCCTCCATCAGGATCTTCGCGTACTCGCCATCCCGGCCGCCGACGAGGTAGGAGACGAGGAGCTTGGATTGCGCTTCGATCGCGGTCCAGGTCCAGCAATCGCCGATCGTCGGATCGCCAGCCCGTTTGCTCATCGGGGCGTTCTTCGCCTTGGCGTGAACGAAGCTCCAAATCTCGTCACATTGGATACGAGCCGCCTTCACGCTGCGCACATGCTCGTCATGGTAGGCGAGCGCGACCTCGCCAGCATCCCGCAAGAGCTTGTCCACGGTATTGATCGAACAGCCGACGATCCGCTCGATAGACCGCATCGACACGCCTTCGCAGAGGAGGGTGAGGATCTGGGCACGCTTGGCCAGGGGCAGCTTGTTCATACCCTGAGTATATGAACTTTTATGTGTAGCGGCAAGATTTTTGTTCGGTTTGGGACTCTCTTGTTGCGTATGAGTTACAATCTAGCTGCAAAGCGGGGCGCAGGATGGAACGTTAGCTATGTCGGGGCATTGACTTATATGTCAATCCGCGATGAGATACGCCGCCTAACAAGGGAGCGTCAGCCGCGACTTTTCTTCCTCCCGCCGCTTCTTCCTGGAGTCGCCGTGATCCGCGAGCTGTTCGTCTCAGAGGAGATTAATTGCGTAGCGCATCCGCCATGGCCTTCGACCGTCATGGGACGACGTCACGCTCGAATGCGGACTGACTTAGACGCCTGGACCGAAGGGCGCCTAGTTACTGTCGCCGATCATCCGTACAACAAACCACGCGGCACCTTTATGGCGCGCATTGATCCGGGCGCAGATGAGGTTTTCGACATCCGCTGCCGGTATCCCAAGCCCGGAATTCGCGTGCTGGGTCTTTTCGCTGATTGCGATCTCTTTGTCGCGCTGACAACCACTGGGCACGAGAACTTGATCACAGGCCGGGATTGGAGAGACGAACGCGAGGCGTGCAAAGCAGCGTGGCGACACCTGTTTCCTACATATCAACCGTTCTCGGGGACAACTCTCCATGAATACATCTCAATCAACATACACATTGTCTAAACCAAGCGATGACAACCGTGTTCCCGATACAACGCTTGTTTATTTTCGGGAACGAAACCGTCTTCGCATTTTTGAGGTCGCTTTGGGTGAATTCATTAAAAGCGGCATCACTCAAGCATGTCTAGCGCGCCGATCGGGTCGGCGTCCCGAAGTGGTGAACCGTATCCTGAGTACGCCCGGCAACCTTACGCTAGATACGGTAAGTGATTTTCTTTTCGCAATCTCCGGCGCCGAGCCTACCTACGGAGTGCAATATCCGCTTGATTCTCATCCTCGCAACTACAGAGAGCCGGATTGGCTGTCTCACGCCGAAACATGGAGCGCAGGAGCCTCATTAGTGAGTGATTGGCAGGATAGTCAGAGGACTACAACCTCCGGGACCGTTACACATTCTGAAATCATATAAGATGACTAACTCTCTGCGAGTCAAACCAATATTTGCCTTGTTTTGTGACGATATCCGTTACGAAAACAACGGCAAACAAATATTGATAGGTGTATATACTGGAGATATTTTGCTAGCGCAATTCCCGTCAATAATTACAATATC
The DNA here is from genome assembly GCA_050730055.1 of Allostellaceae bacterium. GTDB lineage: Bacteria > Pseudomonadota > Alphaproteobacteria > ATCC43930 > CGMCC-115725 > AP-15. The sequence goes on along the minus strand of JBOHMF010000058.1, from coordinate 1,434 downwards.
CGTATGGGTTGCATTTGAACGGACTGATAACACACCTGGAGAATTACCAATTGAATTTAGGGTAATAGATACATATGGCGTCAGTCTAGGGTACGGCTCTGCTAAACTGTATCTTACAGAAGACGCGCACGATGGAGCAATTACGTTACCTGGGCTTCCTCTCCAATTGAAGCAGCCTGACATGCTGACGTTTCAGTTAAAGCAGGCGGATGATCCGTGGGTGTCGATCCGAAGCACGCACGTCAGATTGCAGCCTACTTCCGCCACCGCGCCAGTGCCGCCTTCTTCGCAACCTCAACCCGCTCGGCTGGCATCATCTTCGCCGCCCGAGCCTTCCCGCCCAGCGCGCCCAACTCGGCGGCGGCGCTCTTGACGCGATCGGTTTCCAACTCCTCCGCTTCCTCACCGGTCGCGATCCGCATGACCTTGACGCTCATGCCGATCACGTCGGCTGGCCGCTTCTCGCCCCGCGGGCCTCGTGGCATGCTCGCTCCGTCCGTTGCTTTCCGGTAAGCATATGGGATCGGAGCGGTCGGCGCGATGGTCACGTCAAGCGCGAATGAGGCTGTTACAATTCAAACTGAGACACTGCCCAATTCCGGCACATGCGCGGTTTTTCCGGCCGCGGCGAAGATCGGCCGCTCCTCCTTTGCCCTGAGTTTCGAATACCCGTTCCATGTGCCGGAAAAGTTGATGATGCCGGCCACCTTGCCGGGATGCCGGACGGCATAGACAACAGAGGTGATCCCGCCCCGTGACCAGCCGGCGACGATGATGCGCTTTGGATCGACCCAGGACTCGGCCCGCATTGCATCGACGACCGCATCGACATCCGCAACCGCCCCGTCGATCCCCGTCCCCAACGGACCGCCGGAGCGGCCGCGGCCTTTCCGCATCGGCACCACGACATTGTACCCGCGCGCCAGAAAAAACCGGGACTCCGCTTGGAAACGCAGAGTGTTTTTTGCCGCCCTCGGCGGTGCCGCTCCGTGATTGAGGATCACCAGCGGCTGCCGGCCGGGCAATCGCGTGCGATAGAGCGCCGCCTCCAGTTGGATCGTCTGGCCCGCCCACTGTTCCGGTATCCAAATCTCACGCCAGATCGGCCGGAACGGCAGCGCGGCGGTGGCGATGATCGCCGTCGGCGGACCCGCGATGCGTTGCAGAAAGGCATGAACGCGCCAGCCGTCCCAGTTTGTAAAGTCGCCCTCGAGAACGCCCGGCGCCACGATCCGGTACTGGACGCGATAATCCGTCGAAGAGGATGGATCGGGCAGACGGATGGTCAGGCGGTGATCGGCGATATGGCCTTTGAGGCGAAACCACTTGGCGGCAATTTTCGGGTGTTCCGCATTGCCGACGGCATAGATCACCTGCGCGGTTCCGTCGGCGGCCACGCGCTCGACGACGAGCGCGGTCGGGATCGTGCCCTCC
>JBOHMF010000057.1:0-14001 GCA_050730055.1 Allostellaceae bacterium | reverse complement strand
CGCGCAGCACGGGCAGACCCCGCCATAGAGCGTCACCCGGGTGACCTCCGGCTGGATCTGCGGGGTCTCGATGCGGTCATAGCGCTCCTTGGCCCCCTGCCCCGCGCCCGACACATCGGCCCGGCAATACCGGCACCGCGCGGCTATGATCGCGCGCCGCCGCGGCGGGTTCGGGTGCAGCGGGCGGGGCGCGCCAGCATGGGCCTTGCCGCCGCCGCGCCGGCCCGGCGGCGGCGCGTTGGCCTTATGTCCTTGCGCCGGCGGCGTGCCCGAATTGTCGGGCGTCTTTGGCGGCAGAGCGAGCCTGGCGCGCAGCGCCGCCTTCTCCGCTTCCAGCGCCGCCCCGCGCGCCGCCAATTCTTCGACCCGCGCCAGCAACGTCAGGATCAGTGCGTCCTTTTCCGCCGAGAAAAGAGAGGCAAGCTCTGGCGGCGGCATCGGACCGTCACCTCACGACCCGCCCACCTTCCTGTCAAGCCATCACGGATTTCAAATCCGGGGTGCCCGCTCGTCGGGTATCGGCAGAGGGTGAGCAATTACGCTTCACATACATAGAAGGCCGGGCGCCTAAAACCAAATCGTATTCCGGCCTTCATGGATGACGCGAAGACACGGCGCCACACGCCGCATGGGGGACGACAAATCTGATGAGATGCCCCGCCGGCGCGCGCCGTCCGGCAAGTGCGCATTGTTCTCGGCTCCATCCGCCTCTACTCTCTCCGTCGGCGGAGCGGAACAGGAGGGCGGCCGTGCCCCGGGAAAGGCGGCTCGACGCGCGTCAGGTCGAGGAGATCTTTCTCGCCTTTGCCGAGGCGATGCGCGAATTGCCGCCCGACATCGAGGCAGGCTGGCTCGATCAGAGCGGCGATCTGCGCCTCGCGCCGGATATCGCGCAGAAATTGCGCACCGCGCGCCGGGTGCGCCTATTATTGCGGCAGATGCGCGAAGAGGGCCGCGAGGGCGAGGGCTGATACCAGATCCCGATGGTGAGCGCCCATACTTGTATCATTGCGAGGAGCGCAGCGAAGCAATCTCGATGATAGGTGCGCTCGGCGCGAGATTGCTTCGCTGCGCTCGCAATGGATGATAGGTGCGCTCGGCGCGAGATTGCTTCGCTGCGCTCGCAATGACAGCCCTATGGGTTCTTCTCAAAGAGATTTGGTATGAACCCTATCGCCCGAATCCTATCGCCCGAATCCTATCGCCCGTCCGGGCCGGCAGCGAGACCGTGCGCGTGCAGCCTGGCGATCTCGGCCTCCGACAGACCCAGAACCGCGCTGAGCACGGCATCGGTATCTTCGCCCAATAGCGGGGCCGGGTGCGTCGGCTGGCGCGGCGCAGCGGAAAAATCGAGCGGCAGTCCGGGCATCGGATAGCGCCCGATGCCGGGCTGCTCGACCTCGGCAAAGAGCGGGTTGGCCGGCGAGGCGCGCGGGTCCTCGCGCACCAACTGGAAAAAATCCTGGAACGGACCCCACAAGACGGCGGTGCCGGCAAAGGCGGCGCCGATCTTGGCGAGGGTGTGGGCTTTGCACCAGCGCGCCAGCAGTGCCGCGATCATGTCGCGCGCCGCAAAGCGGCCGGCCTCGCTGTCGAGATCAACCTCCATCAGCGGCCCGATCATCTGAAAGCGCTCGGCAAGCCCGGTCGCTTCGCCGAGCGCGCGCCATTGCCGGCGGGTCAGCGCGACGATCATCACGCGCCGGCCGTCGGCAGTGGCGAAGTCGCGTCCAAAGCTGCCATAGAGATCGTTGCCAAGCGGCGGGCGGGCAGTGCCGTTGATCGCGACCTCGCCGACATACCCAAGGTGGCCGACCGCCGCCAGCATCACATCGGCGAGCGCCAGCGTGACCTCCTGACCCGCGCCGGTGCGCGCGCGGTGGCGCTCGGCCGCCAGGAGGCCGGTCGCGAGCGTGAGGCCGGCGGCGATGTCCCAGGCCGGCAGGACATGATTGGTCGGCCCGCCGCCGCTGCCCGTCACCAGCGGAAAGCCGCTCGCCGCGTTGACCGTGTAATCGACCGCGGTGGTGCCGTCGCGGTTGCCGGTGAGGCGCAGCACGATCACATCGGGCCGCGCGCCCTTCAGGGTCTCATAATCGAGACCAGGCAGCGGCGGCAGATTGGTCAACAGGATGCCGCCGCCGGCGCCGGGCGCGGCGATCAGCGCCCGCGCGATCTCGCGCCCTTCGGGCTTGTCGAGGGCCAGCGCCACCGAGCGCTTGGCCTTGTTGAGACCGGCCCAATAGAGGCTCTTGCCTTCGCGCGTCACCGGCCAGCGGGTGAAATCGACACCGCCGCGCAGGGGGTCGATGCGGATCACCTCCGCTCCCATCTGCGCCATCGTCATGCCGCCCAGGGGCGCGGCGACAAAGGCCGACAGTTCGACAATGCGCAGATCGGCGAGCAGATGGTTCATGGCGAGTGAGGTCTCCATCGTTTGGAGATGGCCACATCTTTCCGGCCGCTGAAGGTCCGCCGCGCAACGATGTCCGGCGATGGCGGCCAGGACTGCTGTTTTCCCCAAAAATTTGCGTTCGCACCAGCCTTTGCCTGGTCGCTGCGCCCGGTTGATCTCCGCTCCCGCAGAAGATGACAAAACGCCGCATTCCGGATCATTTTCATGGCATCATCCGGCGCTTTTTTGACGATAGCGCCGCCGCATCCTTCAACCATCGCGGCTGACAATGTCAGAGGGAGGTCTTCATGCGTCTTGCGACCGCAACTGCGCTCACCCTCGGCCTGCTGCTTGCCGCTTGCGCCCGGCCGGTGGTGCCACCGCCACCCCCGCCGCCAGCACCGGTGGCAGCGGTGCCGGCGCCGGCCGGGGTCCGCCAAACGTCGCTCGGCCCGGTTCTTGTCACTCCCGAGGGGATGACACTCTACACCTTTACGCACGATACCTCGAACGTCACTCCGGATGTGTCGCATTGCTACGGCCGCTGCGCTCAGTTCTGGCCGCCGTTCCGGGCGGCGCCGGGAGCGGCGGCCTTTGGTCCCTGGTCGCTCGTCCGCCGCAGCGACGGGACCTTGCAATGGGCCTATAAAGGCTGGCCACTTTATACCTACGAGAAAGACAAGCGGCCTGGCGAGACAAGCGGGGAGGGCGTGCGCGGAACCTGGCACGTCGCCCGACCGTAGGCGTTGCGGGGCAGACTGCGGTGGTCGGCGGCAGCGCGTCGCTTTCGCCGCCGGCCGCTCGGGCAGGCGCTCTTATGGGTAGGGGCGGTAATAGCGCGGCGGTGGTGGCGGTGTTGTGACGGCGCCGGTGACCGCGCCGACCGCCCCGCCGACCGCGGCACCGAGCGCCGCACCGCTGCCACCCGCTGCCGCGGCACCGATCGCCGCCCCGGTTCCGGCGCCGATCAAGCCGCCGCCGATTGCGCGCTGGGCGGGATCATAAGGGTTGGTGCAGCCCGCCAGCACCAGCATCAGCCCGGCGACGACCACCCCCGGGGCCATTATCCTCGGGGCCATCATCCTTTTGATCATGATCGATCCTTCTCTCAGAAGCGGCCGCGCGTGCGGCCGGCCGTCGTCCGACGAGCCTGTGAATGATACTCGGCGATGAGCAGAGGATCGCGAGTAAACGCAACCGGCTAGTCTTGGCCGCCTGTATCCCGCGCTGCCCGCGGAAATTCAAGCGGCAAATTTGCACCGAGCGTGCCGCGCGCCGGCCTGGCCCGGGTGCGATTGCGCGCCGTCGTTTCTCAAGCAGAAATCCCCCATCATCTATGCAAGAAAAGCGGGCGCAGCACACGAGTTCAATCAATGTTCGGGGATCATTTTGTCGAGGTCGCCGTTTGGCTGGTGGACCTCGTACAAGGAGCGTTTTTATGCGACCGATATTCTCTGCCTCTGCAGCGCTGCTGCTCGCCGGGACAATGCTGTCCGGGGCGGCCTGGGCCCAGACCGCCGTGACGCCCCGGCAGGAGCAGGCGGGGCTGCCGGCGGGACCCTACCTGTTGAGCTGCGCCCATCCTCACAGGGTCAACGGGCAACTCGTCGCCCTCTGCGACTCCCGGACAAGCGCCATGCAGGGACAGGATACCTGGCAGTGGGCGCGATTGTCGGACACCCAGGCGTGCCCCGGCGCGGTCGAGAACGTCAACGGTGAGTTGACCTGCGGGATGGAGCCGATGGTCGGGTCGAGCACACCACCGCAATATTACGGCAGTTCCTTTGGCAACTCGGGTTCGAGCAACTACTCTCCGAGTGCGGCAAGCGCGCCCGGCAGGCTCACTCGCGGCCGGTGACGGCGCCGCTGATCAGATTGGCGCCGTAGAGCGCGGCGAGATCGAACCCGTCGCTGCCCGCGACGGGTTCTGCCGAGGCCGCCATCTCGGCCAGCCGGCGTTCCTCGTTGCGGCACAATTCTTCCGCCTGCGCGACGGAGATTGCGGCAAAGCGGACCGTCTCGCCCGGGCGGCGGCGCCCGAGTATCGGCAAGTCGGCGGAAACGACGGTGGCGATCTTGGGATAGCCGCCGGTCGTCTGGTGGTCGGCCAAAAGGATCACCGGTCGGCCCGATCCCGGCACCTGGACCGCTCCGGTGGCGATCGCGTCGGAAATGATGTCCCAGCCGGCGCGATGAGCGAGGTACGGGCCGTCGAGCCGCATGCCCATGCGGTCCGCCTGTGCGGAAATGCGGAACTCGGCCGCGAAGAGGGTCGCAATCGCCGCTTCGGTAAAGAAATCCTGCTGCGGGCCGAGAACGACCCGGATCGGCCGAGCCGGAGCCGGAGCGGGCGGGCGCAAGAGGCGCCGCTCAGCCCGCACCGGCGCCGCGGCCAGCGCCAGCGGCACGACATCGTGCCGCCGCAGCGCCCGCCCCTCCAGACCGCCCAGACCCGCGCGCGGGCAGGTCGAAGCGCTGCCCAGCACCAGCGGCACCGCAATACCGCCCTCGACCGCCAGATAGCAGCATCCCGACGATGCGCCGAGCACGACGCGAAAGCGTGTGCCCTGTTCGAGGCTGACGCTGTGCCAGGCGGGAACCGCGCGGGCCGGCTCGCCGGCGAGGGTGAGGCGCGCGCCGATGCCGCCGATCGCGATGCGGACCCGCTCGGCGGTGACTTCCAGCTCCGGGCCGCCCAGCAGGATTTCGAGCGCCGGCATTCCCGGCGGGTTGCCGAGGACGGCGTTGGCCAGCCGCAGACTGACCGGATCGAGCGCGCCCGAAACCGGGACGCCAAGCTGCTGATACCCGGTCCTCCCCAGATCCTGGACGGTCGTGCACAGACCGGGGTTCACAACGGCAAGCCCCGACGTCATCGGGCGATCGGCTCGTGCGCGACCTCGTAGCCGCCGGCCATGACCGCTTCGCGAATGGCGGCAAAGCGCGCCAGCGCGACCGGCTCAAATCGCACGCCGTCGCCGGGCATGAGCAGCGCCGGCTGCGGGTGGGCGGCGTCAAACAGGCGGATCGGCGTCGTGCCGATCAGGTGCCAGCCGCCGGGACTCTGATAGGGGTAGATCGCGGTCAGGTTCAGCGCGATCGAGACCGATCCGGCCGGCACCGAGAGGCGCGGTTCGGCGCGGCGCGGCAGGGCGAGTTGCGGCGGCAGATCGCCCAGATAGGGAAAGCCCGGCAGAAAACCGAGCATGTAGACGTGATAGCGGGGCGCGCTGTGCAGTCGCGCGACTTCGGCCGGCGCCAGCCCGAGCCGCGCCGCCACCTCGGGCAAGTCGGGCGCATAGGCGCCCTCGTAGCAGATCGGCACGTGCCACAGCTTGGCGGCGCACGCCGGCCGTTCTGCGCGGCCAGAGAGACTGCGGATCGCCCCTTCGAGTTCGGTCCGGCTGGTCAGGAGCGGATCGTAATGGACCATCAGCGAGCGGAAGCTCGGCACCATCTCGACGATCCCGCGCGGCGGCTGTGCCCGCAGAACTGCCTGAAGGCCCAGCACCGCCTCGCTGAGCGCGCGATCGATGCGATCGCCAAACTCGACGACAAGGGCGCGCTCGCCAGCTGACAGAAAGCGCGGGGTCACCTCTCGCCCTCCGTTGCTTCCGCTCGGGCGCATTTGACCGCGCCGCCGCGCGATCTGCCAGGGCGAACAGAGACAGACGCGGCAGGGCGCGCGCCGCGCGTTTAGCGATGACCGCTGAGATAGGAGACCGCGAGCGCGCAGCCGCCGCACTTGACCAACTGGAAGGTGACCTTGCCGGTCGAGTCGTCGACGATGAATTTGACCGGTACGCCGCGCCCGTCGATATAGACGATATATTTTTTGGCGCCGTCGACCTCATAGGATTGCGTCGGCACCGGCCGCCCGTTCACCACCACCGTGGCCGGACCGCGGGCGGTCTCGCTGACCCGTTCGATGGCGCCGGTGTCGGGCCGCATCATTGTCGTAGAGCCGAGAAACACCGCCGACCACGGGTTTGCCGGCCGAACGTCTGCCGGGGCCCGGATCGTCCCCTCCGGCGAGGTGATGACAAAGGCGTTGCCGCGCGCCACGCCCTTGACGACGAGCGGCCGGTTGCCGTTCTTGTCGGTCACGCTCGCGAAGGCGACCAGCCGGTTTCTCTGCCATTCCTCGGTGCGTCGCGCCTGCTCGCTGTAGACCCGCAGACCAAGCATTTTGACGAGAAAATTGGTGGTCGTCTTGACGGTCGTACCGTCGGCCGTCGGCAGGATCGTATTGGTATAAGTGCCGATATGGCCGAACAGTGAATGGCTGACGTCATAGGTGAGCCGGAGCGGCACCTCCGCCCGCGCCGGCGCCGTCGCCCCGACGGCAAAAAAGCCGGCGAGGATCACAATGGAAAAGACGGCGCTGCCGCAATGCGCCCATGGCGCTCCGCTGCCCGAACGGCTCTTGCTCATCAACTTCTCCCCTGACGGATTCTGCGGCCCCCTCCGCAGACCGGGACGGCCACCAACATTCGCTGAAGATGTCGCGAGGATACCCCTCACACTTTCGCTGTCCATCAAAATTTCACAAGACCCCGGCATCGGGGCATTGCCGCCGCTCCCATCTCCAGCGCCGGTGCGTTTGGCGCCGGCCCGATGGCGACTTGGTTGCTCCGATAAACTTGCAGACTTTGTTGTCGATCAGTATCGAATACTAAGATAATTTAAATAGCATCGGCAAAATACCCATGCTCGCGATGACTCTAAAGGGTTAATCGCCATGCTCTCTGCCGTGATCTCTCGCCCGTGCCGGTGCTGTCGTATCGCCATAATCCTTGGCGTCCTCATGGTCGGTCGGCGCGGATTGTCCGGGCAATCTCTTTCTGGCGATCGAATTCCGCGCGGCGGCGGTGCAGCTCTTCCGGGGTGAGGCGAGCGATGTTCGAGTAGTCGCGCTTCCAGGAAGGGTCCGCGCTCCAGCGCAGCGGTGATTGAACGGTTGTGCGCGGCGCCGGTGCGGTTTCGAGGATGCGCAAGGCCAGTTCCAGGGTGGTGTCCTGCGAGGGCGGATCGTGCGGTCGCCCGGCCGCATTGCCGAGCGGAAAATCGCTGAACAGAAAGCGCGGCACGCCGCAATATTCGACGATGTCCTTGGCGCAGCCCATCACGACGGTGGCGATGCCGTTTTCTTCCAGATGCCGGGCGGCCAGACTCACGGTCTGGTGGCACACCGGTCAGGTGGCGACGAGGAGGACGGCATCGACCGCTTCGGCCCGGCAGCGCGCCAGGAGTTCCGGGCAATCCGTGGTGATCGTTGTCCGATGGCTGCGATTGGTCGGGATGCCGTGAAAATGCCGGGCCAACTCGCCGACGCGGCCTTGCGCCGCCGCCCTGCGCAGGGCGGGAAGCGGAAACCAGGTATTGGGGTCCGCGGCGGTCGTGTGCGCGCGGTCGTAGGAGAGGTGCGCGATCCGCAGGTCGTGGTCCTGCGCGCTCTCGCGCGAATAGACTTCGTAGAACTTGACAGCGGCGTTGTAGGGCGCGCCCGGCCCCTGATCGCCCTTGTCCGGCTGACAGGGCGCCGCGGTCGTCACCAAGCTCACGCGGGCCTCCGCGAGCGGCTTTCTGAGCGGCTGGAACGGAACCTCGGCATAATGCGCCCAGCGATAGGGCGCGGAATAGCCGAGCGCCAGATAATAGTCCCGAATGCGCGCCCGGTAGGGGATCGGCGCATCCTCCTCGGGGGCGAAACCGAAATCCTGTTCTCTTTCGCTCATCGCCTCTCTCCCCGCCGCCGACTATGCGGGGGATTATAAAGAGATCGGCACGCCGCGGCTACCACCGCTGCCCGCTTTGGCGTCAATGATCCTCGGGTTCCTGATAATGCTGCGAGCCGTCGGAGCGGTAATGATCGTCTTTGGCACGGTAATGATCCTTGCCTCTCCCAAGTAATCCATCAAATAATCCTGGACTGAATTCTCCTGTGATGATTATCCATTCGTCCCAAAGAAAAGCGGCAATGCCCAAAAACAGCAAGCCAAACGGGTTGAGGGGTCCGGCACTGCCCTCGCCATAGCCGAGAAATGCAGTGATGGCAAAGAGAAGAGCGACAACGGTCGCAAAGACCCGAGCGAGCATGAAAGCCTCCCGACGGGCGCTACGGCCCTATAGTAGCAGGTCGTAACGGCGATGGTAAGCGCGGAGGATTGGTCGATGCCGAGCCCCTGGCATGTGCGGGCGCAAGTGCGCGGCACCGACGCCGCGGCGGCGGTGCTGGCCCTGCTCGACGCCGAGGCGGGCGCGGTCTCGGCCTTTGAGCGTGCGCCGGAAGAATGGACGGTCGAAGCCTATCCGCAAAGGCCGCTGCTCTCGCCCGAGCTCATCGCCCGCCTGGCTCTGACCGCGGCGGCTGCGGGCGGCGCGCTGATCGACGCCGGCGAAGCAAGGCTGCCCGAGCGCGACTGGCTCGCCCTCAACCAGCTCGCCTTTCCGCCGCTCGCGATCGGGCGGTTTTTCATTTACGGCTCGCATTATCGCGGCCCTGTGCCGGCGGGCCGGATCGGCATCCGCCTCGACGCGGCGACCGCCTTTGGCACCGGCGAGCACGCTTCGACCCAGGGGTGTCTCCTGGCGCTTGTCGAACTCGCCAAGCAGCGGCCCATTCGCGATCCGCTCGACATCGGGACCGGCACCGGGATTCTTGCGATTGCCGCGGCCAAGCGGCTGCATCGGCGGGTATGGGCGAGCGACAGCGATCCCGCCGCCATCGCCGTGGCGCGTCGGAATGTCAAAAGAAACGGCGTCGCGCTTCTTGTGCGCCTGCGCATCGCGCCGGGTTATCGCGGCCGGGAACCGCGCAAGCGGTGCTACGATCTGGTTCTCGCCAACATCCTGGCGCGCCCGCTCGCCCTGATGGCGCGCGATCTGGCGCGTGTGCTGGCGCCGGGCGGGCGGGCGGTGCTGTCCGGGATTCTGGCGCGGCAGGAGAGCATCGTCCTCGCCGCCCATCGCGGTGTCGGATTGCGGCTCGAACGCCGCATTGTCGTGGACGGCTGGTCCACTCTGGTCCTCTATCGGCGGCCGGGCGGGCGATTGGCAAGAACGCCGGAAGCTCCTATTTTGCGAATCCGATGAGGAGCAGGCCATGACGGCAAACGCGGACCGCGGCCAATTGGAAAAACTGCTGCGCCAGGCGGGGTCGGTCTACGACCCGGACGGGGTGGGCAGCATCATCGCGGGCGTCCTGGCGGCACCGCCGGCAGTAGGGTCGGGCTGGCACGCGCTGATCGCCGACCCGGTGCCGGCCGAACTGGCCGCCGCGCTCGACGCGCTGAAGGCCGAAATGGCAAGCGACCGGCACGACGGCCTCGGTCGCGAGGATTTCGCCCGTTTGCCGCGGGCGCAGCGGCTCGCCGCTCTGCGTGAGGAATTGCGCGGGCGCGGTCTCGACGGCTTTATCGTGCCGCGCGCCGACGAGCATCAGGGCGAATATGTCCCGCCCTGCGGCCAGCGCCTTCTGTGGCTGACCGGCTTTACCGGCTCGGCCGGGCTTGCCGTCGTCCTCTCCGAGCGCGCCGCGCTCTTTGTCGATGGCCGCTACACGTTGCAGGCGGCGGCGCAGGTCGATCGCGAAGCCTTTGAGATCCACCATCTCATAGACACGCCGCCGGCGCAGTGGATAGCCGCGGCGCTCAAGCCCGGCATGGCGCTCGGCTATGATCCGTGGCTGTTGACGCCCTATGATGTCGAGCGGTTTCGCACCGCCGCCGAAAAAGCCGGAGCGGGCTTGCGCGCGGTCGCCGACAATCCGCTCGACCGGGTCTGGCAGGATCGTCCGGCGCACCCACTGGCGCCGGTCGTGCCGCATGACGAGCGCTTTGCCGGTGAGAGCGCAGAGGCGAAGCGCAGCCGGCTCGGCACCGCGCTCGCCGCCGACGGGATCGCCGCGACGGTGCTGACGATGCCGGAATCAATCGCCTGGCTTCTCAACATCCGCGGCGGTGACGTGCCGCACACGCCGCTGCCATTGTCCTTTGCCATCCTGCGGCGGGATGGCGGGGTCGCCCTGTTCATTGACCGACGCAAGCTCGCTCCCGGTCTCGATCGCCATCTCGGCAACGTGGTCGCGCTCGCCCCGCCGGAGGAATTCGGGTCGGCGCTCGATGCGCTCGCCGCCGCAGGTGGGCGGGTGCGGGTCGATCCGGCGAGCGCCGCTTCCTGGATTTTTGATCGGCTCGTTGCGGCGGGGGCGCAGATCCAGCGCGCCCCCGATCCGTGCCTCTTACCAAAAGCCTGCAAGAACCCGATCGAATGCGCCGGCACCCGCGCTGCGCACCGCCGCGATGGCGCCGCGCTGACGCGGTTTCTCGCCTGGCTCTCGGGCGAGGCGCCAAAGGGGCAATTGAGCGAGATCGCCGTCAGCGACCGCCTCGAAGCCCTGCGCCGCGAGGGCGATCATTTTCGCGATCTCTCGTTTCCGACAATCTCGGGGGCGGGGTCGAACGGTGCCATTGTCCACTACAAGGCGACGCCCGAGAGCGAAAAGCGGCTCGAACCGGGGACGCTCTATCTGCTCGATTCGGGCGCGCAATATCTCGACGGCACCACCGATGTCACGCGCACGATCGCGATCGGCGCGCCGACGCCGGAGATGTGCGACCGCTTTACGCGCGTCCTTAAAGGCCATATCGCGCTGGCCCTGGCGCGCTTTCCAAAGGGGACGACCGGCTCGCAGCTCGACGCCTTTGCCCGCCAGGCGCTGTGGCGGGAAGGCCTCGACTACGATCACGGCACCGGCCACGGGGTCGGCAGCTATCTCGGCGTCCACGAAGGGCCGCAGCGGATCTCAAAGGCGGCAAACGGCGAGGCGCTGCGGCCGGGGATGATCGTCTCCAACGAACCCGGCTATTACAAGACCGGCGCCTATGGCATCCGCATCGAGAACCTGGTGCTCGTCCAACCCGTCGAGGAGCCGCATGAGCGCGAGATGCTGTGCTTTGAGACGCTGACCCTGGCGCCGATCGACCGCCATCTCGTCGAACCCGCGTTGCTCGCGGCCGAGGAGATCGCCTGGCTCGACGCCTATCACGCGCAGGTGCGCGCGGTGATTTCCCCGCTCGTCGATAGCGAGACCGCTTCCTGGCTCGCCGCGGCGACGGCGCCGATCGCAGGAGCCTGAACCGTGCCGACACAGCTTTTTGCCCCCGGCGGCTATCGCTTTCTGCCCTATGCCTTTCAGTATTCGGGCGGCGCCGTCGCCGAACCGGGTTTTGTCATTGAGCGGGTGCGCTTTGCCCGGCTGGTGCCGCTGGCTGAGGGCTTTGATGCGATCGAAGCCTATCTCGCCCGTCTCGGCCGCCCGCCGACGGCGCTGTGCGCCTGCGAATTGCGCTCGCCGGCGCAGTTCACCGAGGCCGGGTTCATCGCCTTCAACCGCCATTACGTCGAGCGGCTGGCCGCGTGGGGCATTTTTCACGACGAGATCAACCCGGTCGCCCGCACCAATGTCTGTCCCGACATCGATCCGCCGGCGATGCCCTCCTTTCATGCGTTTTCGTACACCGTGCCGGGCGGCGGCGGCGGCGGGTTTGTCGTCGCCGGCAGCGGCGAGGCACGCGGAGGCGGGGGCGGCTATGATGAGCGCATCGTCCGCCGCGGCGACACTTCGCCCGCGGGCTTGCGCGAAAAGACGCAATGCGTGCTCGCCGCGATGGAAACCCGTCTTGGTGGTCTCGGCCGCGGCTGGGGCGAGGTGACCGCGACCCAGCTCTATACGGTCTATGACCCGCACCCGTTTCTCGCCGAGGACATTGTCCGGCGCGGGGCGATGCCGGCCGGGCTGACCTGGCATTATGCCCGCCCGCCGGTGCAGGGGCTCGAGATCGAGATCGACGTGCGCGGCGTCAGCCGCGAATACGTCGTCTAGACCGCCGCGTCGCCCCCGTGCCGGTAGACGGCAAACGCCGCCTCCCAGTTGCGCCCGTCAAAATGTTGCGCCGGCCTCAGATCGGCGGCGTCGATGCCGTCGAGACAGCGGGCGTTGACGCTGATCTTGTCGGGGTCCGAGCGCGGCACATAAAAGGCGTGGATGCCGCAATGCCGGCAGAAGGTGTGCCGCGCCGTGTTTGTGTTGAACTGGTAGGTCGAGAGCGCGTCCGCCCCTTGCAGCAGGGTGAACCGCTCGGGCGGCACGATCAGGTGCAGAAAGCCCTTTTTTGTACAGATCGAGCAGTTGCACTCAAGCAGCGTCGCGAGATCGGCCTCGATCCGGAACCGCACGCGGCCGCAATGGCAGCCGCCTTCATAGGTTTTTCTCATCGGCGTGCCTGCGCATGATGGTCGGCGAGGACCCGGGCGATGACCAGCGAGACCCGCTTGGCCGTCGGGATGTGCAGAAATTCGTTTGGCCCGTGCGCGTTGGCGTGGGGCCCCAAGACGCCGGTGACGACAAACTGCGCCGCCGGAAACTTCTCGCCGAGCATCGCCATAAAGGGGATTGTGCCGCCCTCGCCGAGATAGGCCGGCGGGCGGCCGAAGGCGGCCTGTGACGCTTCCGCCAGCGCGGCGGCAAGCCAGGGCGCGAGCGCCGGCGCGTTCCACCCGGTGGCGTTTGACCCGCCCGAGAACTTGACCTGCGCACCATAGGGCGGATCGCTTTCGAGCAGTTTTGCGAGAGCGGCGCCGGCGGCCTCGCCATCGATGGTCGGCGGCAGCCGCAGGCTCAGCTTGGCCTCGGTGAATGGCAGCAGCACATTGCCGGCGTCGAGCGGCGCCGGCAGACCGGCGATCCCGGTCACCGCCAGTTGCGGCCGCCAGGTGCGGTTCAGCACCAGTTCGGCCAGATCGTCGCCGGTCGGCGCGACGCCCGGCGCGAACGGGTATTCGGTAAAGACCCCCTCGCCCAGGACCGCCGCGGCCTCACGCGCCTGCGCGATGCGCTCAGGCGGGATCTGGGCGTAGAATTCGGAGGGGCGGATCGCGCCCGTCGCCTCGTCCTCAAGCCGCGACAGCAATCGGCGCAAGATGCGAAAACTCGACGGCACCACCCCCGAGGCGTGGCCCGAATGCACGCCCTCTTCGAGCACGCGGATCGTCAGAGTGCCCCCAGCCAGACCGCGCAGCGAGGTGGTCAGCCACAGTTGATCGTAATTGCCGCAGCCCGAATCGAGGCAGACGACCAGCGACGGCTTGCCGATCCGGTCGGCGAGATGATCGACATAATAGGGCAGATCGGTGCTGCCGGATTCCTCGCAGGCTTCGATCAGGATCACCGCGCGCGCGTGGGCGATCCCCTGTTCGCGCAATGCGGCGAGCGCGGCGAGCGCGGCGAACATCGCATAGCCGTCGTCGGCGCCGCCGCGGCCGTAGAGCCGCTCGCCGTCGCGGCGCGGCGTCCAGGGGCCGTAGCCCTCCATCCAGCCCGCCATCTCCGGCTGCTTGTCGAGATGGCCGTAGAGCAGCACCGGATCGCCACCGGCGCCCGGCACCTCGATCAGGAGCACCGGCGTGCGCCCGGGCAACCGCACGATGTCGAGCGTGGCGCCGGGGAACAGCGGCAGCTTTGCCCGCGCCCAGCGCTCGAACAGCGCGATCGCGGCCTCCATGTGGCCGTGCGCCGCCCAGTCCGGATCAAAGGCCGGCGATTT
>JBOHMF010000056.1:0-14044 GCA_050730055.1 Allostellaceae bacterium | reverse complement strand
TGCGCGACTACAGGGTCTCAATGAAGCCGCGGTCGATGACCGCGGTGCGGCGCTTCGATGGCGGGTTATATCCCGCAGCTACGGGATGTCTCAATGAAGCCGCGGTCGATGACCGCGGTGCGGCGCGGATCGAGGGAATTCTCGACCGGTGGTCCGATCTTGAGGTCTCAATGAAGCCGCGGTCGATGACCGCGGTGCGGCTAGCAGCTAGGCTGCAACCTAGGCCCTCGGTACAAACCGGTCTCAATGAAGCCGCGGTCGATGACCGCGGTGCGGCAGGGTTCACCGGGATTGTTCGTCCCGGGGAGCCCGGTCTCAATGAAGCCGCGGTCGATGACCGCGGTGCGGCAGGGGAGAGGATCGCCGGAGCCCTTCGAAATCTGATTTTGTCTCAATGAAGCCGCGGTCGATGACCGCGGTGCGGCTTTTCCTCGATCCTCTCATACATTTGTTTGCTGTGATGTCTCAATGAAGCCGCGGTCGATGACCGCGGTGCGGCCTTCGGCCAATTCGTGGTATTGCGCACTGAACGGGATGTCTCAATGAAGCCGCGGTCGATGACCGCGGTGCGGCCCGCCGGGGGTTCCGCTTGCAGCAAAAGCAGGCGAAAAGTCTCAATGAAGCCGCGGTCGATGACCGCGGTGCGGCACCGCGACCGTGCGCACGGCCAACCCGACGGGGTTGGCGTCTCAATGAAGCCGCGGTCGATGACCGCGGTGCGGCTCTGTACGGGCTTCTCTCTGAGGAACCCGAGGACGACGTCTCAATGAAGCCGCGGTCGATGACCGCGGTGCGGCGTGTCGTGGCTTGGTACAATCTCGTGCTCGGCTACGTCTCAATGAAGCCGCGGTCGATGACCGCGGTGCGGCCGCCCGGCCGACGAGCCAGATCGCAAGCGGCGACATGTCTCAATGAAGCCGCGGTCGATGACCGCGGTGCGGCAGCTCTCTTTTTCCTCTATAACGGCTGCTTGCCGTACGGTCTCAATGAAGCCGCGGTCGATGACCGCGGTGCGGCGCCAAAAGTCTGGGTCTATCTCATCCCACGTCGCGGTGTCTCAATGAAGCCGCGGTCGATGACCGCGGTGCGGCGGCGAGATGAAATGGAGTAACCGAAATGACGAATCAAAGTCTCAATGAAGCCGCGGTCGATGACCGCGGTGCGGCAGCCCCCCTCGCAAGCCATTGATCGAGAAACCTGATTCACCATGTTTTCACGCACCCTGCCGCAACCTCGCGGAAACGGATGCGCAAACCCCACCGGGGATCACAGCATAGGCATCCAACCTGTTGAACGCAAGTGTATTTTGCGATTTCACGCAGCCCTGGCCGGGGCTGGCAGGGTTCGGTACCGGGGGCATCGCGATGCGTCGGGCGGAAAAGCCTTTAACCCGTGGGCTTGATCCGCGGGGCAGCACATTCCGCCGGATTGGGCCGCTGGCGTCAGCCGCACCTGCGGCAAGGTTGCAATCCTCCGGGACCATCCACGGAACGGCGATAGTGCACACGCCCCTTGACGCGGAGATGCCGCATGCCCCGTTCCACCCCGACCCGCTTGCCGCTTTCGCCCCCTGCACACCGTCGCGAGCGGCTTCACTGCCGGCTCCGCCATAACCCGGTCGCCGCCCTTCTGCGGTCGCCCGAGGCCCGCTTCCGGCTGCGCCGCAAGCCGAGCGCGCGGCTCTATCGCCGCCATGTCCGGCACCGCGACGGTTCCCTCGCTCCGGACAATTTCGGCTGGATGTGATGCGGCGCCGCGCACGACGATCTGCACGCCCCGACTGTAGCACGGCAGCCGCTCAAGCTGCGCGCGACCCGGTGCGCGCCGTCATGCGGGCGAGCCGCTGCCACCAGGGGCGGCGGCGTTCCGCCAGTTCAGCACGGGCGGCGGCGAGTTCCGCTCCGCTCACCGCCAGCTCACCCCTCAGACGCTCCGCAGCAGCGTGCGAGGCTTCCAGCTCATGCCGGGCGGCATCGCGGGCGCGATCTGCCTGTTCCCGGCTTTCATTGGCTTCGTCCACCAGCGCATTGGCCGCGAGGCGCTCGCTCTCGGCCCGGTCGAGCCTGTCCTTCCAGGATTGGGCGAGCTCTTCCTCCGTTTCGGCGACGCCGTCGGCTGGGAGACGGAAACGCGTGAATCCGTCGATCGGAAAGTCCTTGCGATTGTGCCCGGGATAACCGTGCCGGTTGAGTTCGCAAACGTATATATTGCGATCCTTCAAGAAGTAGCCGACCCGCTCCGCCGTGTTGCCCGGCTTCCAGTATAATAGATCGGAATTGCTGACCCCATGCAAGTGCATCCGCCGCAGTAGCGGGTTGGCGATGCGCGACAGGATGAAGGCATATTGTTCGCGTACGGCCCCCTTGCTCTGCTTGAAGGCTGCATCAGCCTCGGAGGAGATGAATACAGGAGTGCTAACCGCAGCGTCGATCGCGGCATAGACCATCTCGCCAAAAGCGGATGGAGCGAGGAGGCCGTCGATCTGTTCGACCAGGCACCCGTACCATTCTCGATCTCCCGCGCCAAGATCGGGAAGCCGCGCATTGAATTCGGCTTCGCTCATGATCTGCTGCCGCTTCAGGGCGGTGAGCGCATTGGCGGCGCGGGCGAGACGGTCCCAGTCAAAGGAGAGCGGCGCCAGCGGCAGCGAGATCAATTCGCTCGATTGCTCAAACAGATAGACGACCCGCTGCCCGCGCAGCATCCCGTAAAGAGTGACATAGGGCACCACCGATTTGAAGCCGCCGGTGATATTGAGCAGGATCGGTCCGTCCTCCCCGACCATTTCAGCATAGTCGTCGAGATGCCGGAACAGCGATCTGATGCCGTGGCTGCGGAAACGGGTCGCGTCATTCACCTGGAGGCCCTCGACCCTTTCCAGCACAGGATTGGCGATGCCAAAGCTGCTGCGCAACAGTTCGGCGACCTCGCTCGCGCAGACCTTGCCGTCGAGCGTATCCGAATGCAGCAACACGATCTGGTCGGCCGGCGAGACGCCCAGGCGGGCGAGGCTGTTCGTCTCGGCGCTGATCGTGACCAGAAACTTTTCCGGCTCCCTTGTGCTTGCCGCGTCACACCGCTTTCGGATGTCATCGCGGTAACGCGCCAGGTCGCGTTCGTTCGCGAGCGGCGTGATGCCGCGGGCAATCGATGTTCCCGTCGTGCTGACGATCAACCGCATCTGGCTGGCCTCCCTGGTTTGGATTGTTGAGTTCTGGTGAAAACTGACGCCGGCTCTCTCTGCGGGAAACTTCGCGCTGGTGGCATCCATTGAGGACGATCGCCCGGAATGGTTGACTCCGGCGAGCCGAGGCTTTTCCGCAGCTCGCTATGGCCGCTTATTGATCCGATGACACGGAGACCCTGTCGCTCGGAGCGGAAATTGACCTGCATGGGTCGGCCCGTCCTGTGCCCTACGACAAGGTCTTTGACAGGACGGACCAAAACCCTCGACTCTCAACGTTTCGATATCCGCGGCGGATGTACCATTCCTCGAGTCGGCGAAAATATTCGGGCTGCGCGTCGGCGGCATCGATCGCGTCCGGGACCAGACGAGCCGTGCGCGCGCCGCGCCGCGTCAATTCCCGCTCGGCCGCTGCCAGCAGAGCGCTGCCGACGCCCTTGCCGCGGCAGGGTGGTTCGACCCAGATCCGGTCGATCGTGCCCATGCCCGCTGCGGGGTCGTATGAGCACAGCACCAAACCTGAACCCTCGCGCGTAATGACAAAGCAGGACGCCCCTTCTTCGCCAGGGGTTTTCATGAGGTGTTCGGGGTCTGTCATTATTGTCAGCGCGGTTGGTGAGGCAGACCCGCATCGCTTGACAGATCGTCCAAAGCGACTTTCCGGCCCTGCTCGTTCTCGACAAACCATTTGAAGTTCTCGCCCTCGGGCGCGGGGTTCGCGGTCAGGCGCGGGTAATGGATCGGCAAACCGTCCGCAAAACCGCGGACGGCGCGCAGAAATGCGCGGATGAACGACACCTCGGCAAAGCTCATGCCGCCGCCATATTCCGTCTCCACCATCCGCTTGAAGGCGCCGACGGCTCCGGCGGGATCAAGAGAGGATTGAGCCGCCGGTCGATCGTCAAACGCGGTGCGGTAGGCGTCGGCCAGTTCGGCGCCGGTGCGGATCTCGGCTGCGGCAATGGACAGGGCGACGCTGCCAAACCCGAGCGGCCTGCCGCCGCCGAGCCGGTGGAAATGGCGGCCGTCCTGGATATCCTCCCAGCGATCGAGATCGAGCAGCCATAGCAGCGCACCCAGTTCGACCTCGTCGAGATTGGCGAACCACAAATCGAAGGTGAACGCGGTCGCGGGATTGACCCAGCCCGTGACCGAGTGGTTTTGCGTGTCGCGATCGACCCATTGACGGGTACGCGGGTCTTGATAACACGGCCGGCGATATTCCTGGGGGCGATCCTGGCCGTCGGCCGTCTTCGTGCGATCCTTCCACGGGCAGGCCCAATACTCCGCAGCGAGCCCCGTATGGTGCGGATAGACCTTGCGGCCGCGCAACCGATGCCCCGAAGCATAGCCCTGGTCCTTTGGCCTTCCGGCAAGCGGCTTCGCGGCGGGACCCTCGCCGAGATAAAAGCGCGTCTGCGACGGCTTTGGCTGGCCGAGGATGGCGAGCGGCACAGAGCGCGGGTTGCCGGTTTCCTGGCCCCAGGACGCGATCGCCTGATCCGCCGGGGTCTCGCATACAACCGGGCCGATGCGTAGATTGCCACGATAGGCGCTCGTGGTCTGGTCCGCGCCGTCTTTGACCCATCCGAACACGCGATCGGCCGGCGACAGGCAGTCGATCGACGGAGCCGGCGCGAGCGAGCGGGGCAGCAGGTCCGCCGGCGCGCAAGCGAACAGGTCGCGCGACAGCATCACGGGGTATAATCGTTCAATAGCTGCAGGTCCGCCGCCGGAGATTTCGAGGCGGGCATGGCAGAGCATCCCGTCTTCGAGCTTCTGCTCCACCTCGCCGGCTTCAATGTGACGCGACCACAAGCAACCGGGAAGCGCCGGCGGACCGGTCATGCCTTTGCGCCGCTCGTCCCGGTGGATCTCCTGATAGTCTTTTATCAGCATAGCCCATTGCTGCTCGACGGCGTTTGTCACCGGGAGCGTCCCCGATCGGCCGGGCGCGCCGATAAAGAAGATGCGTTCGTCATGTTTGTTGCGGATGTTTCTGTTGCTGCGGCAGACCCAGCCTGTGACTTTGATCAGCGGCGCATCGGTCGGGCAGTAGTGGTTATCAGGATCGAGATATGCCGGCACCGGGGAGGGCGCAGGCTTTGGCACGAGCGGCGTTCCGCCCCAAGTCCACGCACGCCAGGTCCAGAATTCCCAAGTAGTCACTCGGGACCGGCCTGTTCTTCTATCCGTGACCGTTCTTTTCCGGCGCCACCTTTCGAGCCAGCACTCGACTTGTTGTCCGTGGGGCGGAAGCGAAGGGGGAGCGGGGCGGGCGCCTCCACCACCAAATCCAGGCACCCAGGCGGCGTAGAGCAGCGGTGCGGCGCCGCCGAATGGATCTGCAGGCCTGCCGTCAGGGCCGATATTGGAGGTGCCCGTCAACAGCACCGCTTGGAGGGTTCCAGTCCCGGATCGCTCAATCCGCACCGGAACGAGGGCAAGGCTGCCGCCGGTGGGTACGCGCAGGCCAAGCCGATCCTCGTGAGCTCGGAATATCCCGAACCGCGAATTTGTTACGGCCTCATAGGCGGACCGCAGCATGCCCTTGATCGAGGTCGGCCGGATCAGCGGCTTGCCGTCGGGCCCTTGCAATACCGGAAAGGTCTGATGACCGTTGGCTTCCCTTTCCGGTACGGCGTTGGCCGGATCAAGGAGAAGCAACGGGGTCTCGGCGATAAGCTTGACTGTAATTTTCCCGCTGTAGCGATCGGCGTGATAGCGCTCGTGGCCGGGCGGGCGGTGATCGCCGAGCGGGCCTGCCAGAACCTTATCGTCGCGCTCGCAGGGCGGGATGAAATTGTAGGGATTGCGGAAGTCGCCTCTTGCAGCCGCCCTGGTCTGCCGCCGGGCCTGCGGCTGCGGGCCGGCGAGCTGCGCGGCGGTCGGCGCTCCGGTTTGCGGCCACGCAGCACCCTGCGGCCGGACGCGCCGGGGAGAACCGCCTGGGCCCAGTTCGAGATCGACGGTAATCTCCGTTGCCGCCGGCCTTGCGAGGGACGGATCGATCTCGTCCCGCGGGACCGAATATTCGGCCGGCCTGCCGTTGCTTGTGGTGAACCTGACGCGGGGACCGCCCTTCTTGGAGTAGAACAACGTCCCGGGAATGACGTCAGCCATCCAACACCTCCAGCCTGACGAGACGCTCGCCGACCACCACGACATTGCCGTGCGCTCTTTCGCCGAGATATTCGCGAGCGAGCAGTGCGACGCGCGACCCGTCCCGGCCGCCCGCCACCGGGACCGCGTATTGGCCGATCCGCCGGCTGAACAGGGTGCTCCAGCCCGGGCTTGCGGTGTTCCCGCTGATCATGCCCCAGAGCAGGTATCGCTGTCCGAGCGTCCCGATGATCTCGGGCCAGGGCGGGTGCACCGGGCTCATCGCGGCGGGCGGGGCGTTCTGATGCTCACCGATAAGCGCGGCCCGACCGACCGGAACCCCCTGATGCTCGCCCTGGCGCAGCCAGCGCAACTCCGCGGAACGAGAGAAGACGCGCGCCTCGAACACAAGATCGGCGGCAAGCGGCTGCGCCGTCTCGTCTACCAGCATCCCGGCGTCGTCGATCCGGGCGAAGCGGCATTGCTCCGGGGTGTAGAGCAGCGCCACGGCGTCTCCGAGCACGCCCACACACCGGGTGAGCGCCGTATTCAGCGAAACCATGTCGAGCGCAGTGCGGACATCGAGCAAACAGGTCATGCCACAGCCTCGCCTTCGACCGGTTCGACCCGCGGTGGTCGCCATGCTGCCATGCCTGAGCGAGCGCTGCTTTGAGCGGCGCCGGCAGCGGCTTGATCATCTCGAGATCCTCGTGCCGGCGTTCGAGCAAACCGAGTTCCGCGGGATCGCTACCCTGCAGACCGCTCCCGGCATATTCGGTCCGCGTGACCTTGAGCGCTCCCATGCCGCGGTTGACGGCAAAGCCGAGCGGCACCCGGCCCTCCCGGAAATCGCGCAAGGTCAGAAGCAGCAGAGCCAGACCCGGCAGTCGATCGGGCAGTGCCAGGCGCTCGAAGTCGAGCGTCAAAGCGATCGGTTCCCAGGCCTTTTCGGGGTCCGCAAAACGCGGCTCCAGGCCGCTGAACAGCAGTTGCTCGGCCGCGCCGCCGGTCCAGCGGTCTACTGCGACATGAACCGCCGGGGTGAACCCTGCGAGACCGGCCCGCGCGAGCGCAGCCGGCAGCGCCGTCAGTGCGATGCTCTCTTCGATCTCCGCCCATTGGGACTTGTCGATCCGCTTCAGGGCATGACAGTCGGCGACCGAAAGCGCGGCCTTTCCAGGCAGCGGGCCGCAGGCTTTGTCGGGCACGTCGTCGCGGCGCGCCCCGAAAAGACCGTCGATCAGCGGCGCGCTCATCTGCACGAGGAAGCGACGCAGCGGCTCGGGCTCGTCGCCGAGCGGCAGGCCTTGATGAACGGTGCGCAGGATGCGCTCGGCCTGGGCGCGCAGAACCCCCTTGATCCCGCTGCCCGGCAGGACGAGGGCAACGTCGTTGAACCTGGCGGTGACGAGCGGCAGCGCGTCCACGGCGATTCCGTCATAACCCGCCCGGCTCGACACCGGCCCGTCCGGCTGCCAATGCAGCGCAACGGCAAGCTGCGGGGGGAGGCAGAGATTTTGCGGCGCCGGAGAGAGTTGGTCGAGATTGACGATTTCGGCGCCCGACGCCTGCCCGCGCGCGATCCGCGCCAGGAGATCGTCCGGATTGTCGAACGTCTCCCGCCGGACCCGCCGCTGCCGCAACACGACCTGACCCAGGCCGCGCGTCACCCCGGCGCCAAGGCGGATCTTCCGGGTTTCGAGGGCTTCGATCAGCGACCGGAGCATCGCCATTGCCGCCGCGCCGTTCTGCCCGACGGGCACATCGAGCGTTAAATGGAACGGCAAGGCAGTGCCGGCGGGCAGGACGGCGCGATCGTATTTTATCGCGCGGGCGGCAGTCCCCCATTGCCGGTCGATGCCGACCCCGTCGCGGATCTCCTCGACAAACCCGGCATCGATCGGGGCGTCTTCGACCAGCACCAGGCTCGCATGTCCTTCCTTGCTGCCCCGCTCGAACCGCGGTCCCCACCAGGACGCCGCGACATCTGTGCCGAGGCTCTGCTCGCACCAGTTTCTGAGCACGCCGGCAAGGCTCGTCCCCGGCATGTAAATCCACCCCTGGCCATCGCGCACCAAGGGCAGATCGGTCGCCGGATCGGCGCCGGCGCCGCCGACATGCAGCGCGCTCAGCGCGACGAGTTGTCCCGCGATGGTAATCCGCTCCCAGATCAGGCGCGCCATTCGCCTGCCTCCCTACCGCGTCGTTCGAGCGCGCGTCGATGCGCATTGGCAGCCGCCTCGATCAGCGCCAGGATCGCCTCGCCGCGGAGTTCTTGTCGCAATGCGTCCTCGCCGTCCACGGTGATGACGAGGCGATCTGCGGAGATCTGGAGCGCCTCCCAGATTGCCTCCGCCTCGGTCAGCAGGTGCGCGATCTTGTCGAGGCTGCCGCTTGGCCACAGGCTCGCCCGGTTGCCAGTCTCCCTCAGGTGGTTGAGCCAGGCGAGGGCGCCCTCTGCGACCCGCTCAGGATCGCCGGCCGCGAGCGTCAGCGAGCGCCGCACCGCCTGCCGCAG
Source organism: Allostellaceae bacterium (assembly GCA_050730055.1). Lineage (GTDB taxonomy): Bacteria > Pseudomonadota > Alphaproteobacteria > ATCC43930 > CGMCC-115725 > AP-15. Next base: position 5,240 of record JBOHMF010000056.1, on the reverse strand, counting down.
CGCCCCGATCTGGCTTCCTCTCGGCTGTGACGCCGTGAAGCCCAGATGCTTGCGCCGCTTGGCCTCGTGGGCCGCGATGGCATCGGTAGCGTCGAGGATAGCCTTGCGCCAGGCGACCCGCTCGATCTGCCGTGCCGTGTCGTACCAATCGGAGCCCCGTGCGAGCCGAGCCGGATCGGTTTCGCTTGGGCGCTCGGCCGCACCGGAGCCGGGTTTCCAGTCGTGCAGAGAGCCGGCGAGCAGCGGATCGTCAAACCGCAGCTGTCCATAGCCCTCGGCTCGGCGCTCGCCGATCCCCGCCGCCTCAAGCGCCGCCAGCCGGTCGCGGTCGATCTCCCCCCTGACCGCAAACGCGAAGCAGGAACCCGCCTGCAACGCGACCAGGGACGGTCGCGGACGCACCCACCTTGTGTGCCAGGATTCAAGGCGACGAATGCGGGCCTCTGTAGCTATGCCGCGTGCCTTCATCGGCCGCAACTCGAGATCGACAGCGAGCCTGCCAGCCAGCTCGGCGGCGAGCGCCGCCGCGGTCGGGGCCGGCTGCAATGCCGCATCGCGCAACAGCGTATCGGACAGCAGCCAGACGGTCAGAAAGCCGGGCCGAGGCTGGTCGGGTGCTCGTCCCAGCGCAGCGGCAGGCCCGGCCTTCACCGCCGCGCCGCCGTAATCGGTGGATTTCGAGCGGCCCAGACGCCAGGGGCCGTCGAGGCGCCGCCACCACTCGGGCTCGCTTCCGGCCAGGTCCCGCCCCAGCATCGCCGGCAATCTGAGCGCCGAGCGCAGCCGGGTGCCGGCCGGGATCGCCTCGAAGGTGTAGACGCCGCCCACCTTCTCGGTCGGCCGCTGGCTGGCCTCGTCGATCGTGCTGTGGGTGCGGGCGATCATCGCCGCCGCGTCCGCGCTGATCGGCGGCACTGTGCCGCCGCCGGCAATGGGCTTCAGATAGCGGTTGCGGACCGGCCGGAGCTGGATCTCGCCGCCCTCGCCGTCGCGGGGCGGCGGTTCGGCCAGCCGGTTCACGATCGTCGAGGGATTGTCAAAGCGGCCTCCGTCCTTGTGCAGAAACAGCGCCATCGGCGCGGGCAAACCGCGGCCTCCCGCCACCTCCGGGGTTGCCGGCAGGACGATCAGCCGGCCGTCGCGGATCCAGGTCGCGACTTCAGGTCCGAGCCGGCGCGTGAGCTCGGGCAACAGAAAGGTGCCCGGAATGAAGTCGAGCGACTCGACGACGTTGCCGACCGTGGCGGAGGCGATCGAAACCGGCTCGACGAGATCGATGAGCAGCGGGATTTCAAGCCAATCTCCGTCAATGGCGCTGCCGTTCTGCTGCAGTTGCAGACAATCGGGGGTGGGCGGAGCAGGCGCCGCCGGCGGCGGATTGGCGCGCAGCCATTGCGCCCAGGCTGCGCCGGCGGCCGGCGGACAGAGTTCGACGCGGCACCGGCCGGCGCCGCGCCGCCGCCTGCCGCCGAGCCGCTCGATCAGGGACAACCCCGCGATCAACAATGCACTCGCCGCCATGTTCGCCTGCGGATCGCCGAGCGGGGAGATCTCGCCCTTCATTTCCAGGACTAGGCCGGCGCGTCCATATTCATCAAAGTGTAGGAAATCCTCGCGCGCGGCGCCAGTCCGCGGATCGATGGCGATCCCCGGCTTTACCAAGGTCAAGGCCGCCCGGAGATCGGGCCGCACAGCGACGGCCTCGCGCAACGGGCTTGGCAACTGCGCCAGCCGCAATGCAATGATGCCGGCGCGCGGCCCGGTGGGCGCGATCGCACCTTCATTCCGCCGCGCCGGCTGGTCGCCAAAGACCACGAACACGTATTGCTGCCATTGGCCGGCCGGGTCGCCGTTGTCGAGCGCAAAGGCCGCCTGCTCGCAGGCGTCGCGCCAGATGCCCTTCAGCGTCTTGGCGGGAATGCAGGGGAGGCCGTCGGCATCGCGCGTCATCAGGCGATCGACGCTGCGCGGCCGCCCGCCGCCGGTGCCGACATGCCAGTCCGACAGCATGTGCAGCCGCAGCGCGAACCCGCCGAGCGGCGCCGCCCCGTTCGCAGCGGCGCCCCCGGATTGCGGAGCCGATCCGGCATGATCGTGAACCGTCCTGTCGTGGCGTTTCTGCTTTCGCTTTTTGTTCATCCTGCGGCCTCAACGCCAGAAATCCATCAGATCGATCAGGTCGAGAAGGCCGCTGGCGCATTTGACGGCGTCCGCGGGCGGCGCGCCGGCGAGCGGCCAGGGTTCCGGGCGAAACAATGCGGCGTCTGCGGCATCGGCGTCATGCCCGCAGAGGGTGTTCAGGATTCTGCCGATCGAAGGGTAGCGGTGGCGGATCAATTCCAGCTCGGCCTCCGCCGCGCTGTAGCTGCGGAACAGGGCGGCGCGCAGCACCTCGATCTGGCTCCGCGGCGGAAGATCCGATTGGCCCTCGAAGAGGTCTCGCGCGGCTTTGAGCCGATCCCAATGATGGGCCGACGCCCATTCGCGCCCAAAGCCGGCATCCTGAAGCTGGTCCTCGGGAGTGACGACATAGGGCCGTCCGATCAGGTTTGTCGCCCCTTGATCGACCAGGAGATGGGTCCGGCGCAGGGTCCCGAGATCGGCGCCGCTCGCGTCGTAATGGGTGTGGAAGTCGAGCGCGCAAGCGGGCAGAGCCTTGCCGCAATGGCGCAGGTTGCGCTTGACGGCTTTTGCCGAGGCCGCCAGCGCCTCGCTCATCTCATAGGCGAGGTGGAACGGGAAATGCGGCTTGACGATCGCAACCCCGGCACAGGCGCCCAGCCGCGCTACGCCAAAGGCGCTCTGCGCGACCGCGGGCAAAATGCCGCCGCAGATGGCGCCGTCGGCCGTCCCCGCCTCAAAGCCGGCGAGATAGTCGGCGGCGAGCCGCACCGCGATCCGCCCGTCGCAAACCAGGGTCAGATCATCCCCGCCGAGAACGAGCGGTACCGCCTGGAGCACGTCCCCGCCCTCGCCCCGCTTACGCTGGCGTTCGTAAGCCTCTTGCAAGGCCCCGCGGATCGCCCGCTCGGCGACGATGTCGAGGGCGATCGAGAAGCGCCGCATCGCGTCGATGTATTTGCGAAACTCGCCAGGCTGCCCGGCACCGATATGGGCGCCGAAGCCCTGGAGGATCTGGCCGACGCCGTTGCCGTCGGCATGGATGACCGCGACCCATTCGACAGTTTCGCCGATGTCCTCGGGAAGGCGAAAAGGTGGCTGCTGGTCGCGGGTCAAGGTCTCGCGCATGCGGTCGCGGCCGTCATATCTCGCATTGCGCTTTTTCAGCGACACCTCGGAAATCACGCTCTGGCGATCAGGATCGTCCAGATCTGGGTGGCTGGCCGGCAAACCGCTGCTCGCGCACTCGTCGACCACCGGCAGCCGCAAGAAGCGCAGCGACGGACCCGGGATTTCGGCGCGGAGACCGGCCACGGCCTCGTGCACGGCAAGGACCGTCTTGGGCAGGCTGTCCGCGCCGAGGCGGACCGGGCAAACCGCGCCCCGAACCTCGATCCCCGGCGCCGCCTCCAGCGCACGGCGGGTCACGCGGCCGACGATCGCCCTTGCCTGGGCCTCGGTGCGCACGAGGAGAAGCGCCTTGCCCGAGGTCGCGACAATGACTTCGGCATGGCCGCCATCCTCGATCGGCGGATTTTTGCTTTTGTCGAGCAGGTTCGCGCGCAAGCTTCCGGCGTTGCGGCTGAATAGGGATGCCGAGCCGCACGTCTCGGCGACGGCTTCGAGGGCGTATTGCGTGCCCATCCGCCAAGTGAGCTCGGAGGCGCCGACGTTTTCGGCGCGCTTGTTTGTGGCAAAGATGTAGGCTTGATTACCGGAGGTCTCGATCAGAACCAGGTGCGCCCCGGTCCCCGGTGCATCGCCCGTCACGTGTGTCTCCCTGTCGGCGCGTCCCTGACGACTTGCGCGCCGGCTGACGCAGCGGTCGCCCTCATGCATCCGAGCCCAGGAGGCCGACGGTCGCCATGTTCGCTTTGGTTGAACTCAAGATAAAAATAAATCGCTTTCATGGCAACACGAGAATCTCGTTCCGATCGATGGATCAGCATCGGGTGGGGATGATGCTGCCACTCTTTCATGATGGCCGAGGCTTTCGCAATCTTGCGGCTGGCGGTCCCGGTGCGGCAGGGCGTTATGCGTTCATGCGCCCGATCGGCGGGCATCCGGCGCCGGCGCTTGAACCCGCACAACCTCGGATTTATCCTCTGCATCATGTTCCTGTCCTCCCGATTTAAAGCCGCTCTTGTCTTTGCCACCCGCGCTCATGCGGGCCAGCAGCGGAAGGGAACGGGCATTCCTTATGTCTCGCACCTGCTCGCGGTCGCCGCGCTCGTGCTCGAGCACGGTGGCGGTGAGGACGAGGCGATCGCGGCGCTGCTGCACGATGCGCCCGAGGACCAGGGCAGCGAGGCGATGCTGGCGCGTATCCGCGCCGCATTTGGCGTCCCGGTTGCCGCTATCGTCACCGGCTGCTGCGACACGCTTGTGGTTCCAAAGCCGCCTTGGCGCGCGCGCAAGGAGCGCTATATTGCGGCGCTGCCGGCAAGATCGCCGGAAATCCGCCTCGTTTCTTGTGCCGACAAATTGCACAGCGCCCGCGCGACCCTCGCCGACTACCGCGCCATCGGCGAGGAATTGTGGGCGCGATTCAATAGCGCGGAGGATTGTTTGGGAGCCGCTGCATCTCCCCGGTCTCAATGAAGCCGCGGTGCATGACCGCGGTGCAGCCTGGTTGTCATTGGGTATGACCGCAGCCGCATGGCGCGTCTCAATGAAGCCGCGGTCCAGGACCGCGGTGCGGCGAAATTTGGCTCGTCATCGACGACGCGGCCGGAGAATGCGTCTCAATGAAGCCGCGGTCCAGGACCGCGGTGCGGCACGTGTCCTGCTGCAACCCGCAGCACCGCGCCACGAAGTCTCAATGAAGCCGCGGTCCAGGACCGCGGTGCGGCTTCAACGCCGGACGCTACAGCGCGGGATTCGGATGCCGTCTCAATGAAGCCGCGGTCCAGGACCGCGGTGCGGCGTTGATGATCAACAAAACGATCCGCTGGTGTGATGCGTCTCAATGAAGCCGCGGTCCAGGACCGCGGTGCGGCCGTGTCCACTGTCATCTTTCTAACCACGGGCGCGACGTCTCAATGAAGCCGCGGTCCAGGACCGCGGTGCGGCCACCGGACTCCTTGCGCGATCTCGTCGCGATTTCCGAGGTCTCAATG
>JBOHMF010000055.1:0-14116 GCA_050730055.1 Allostellaceae bacterium | reverse complement strand
CTTCTGCGCGAGGCGGGCGCGGATCGCCCGCCGCGAATGGCCGCGGCGCTGCAGGCTCAGGGCCCTGCCCGCGGCGTAGGCCGCATCATCGATCAGCCCCGCCGCACCGTAGCGGACCAGCAGGGCATCGATCGCCGCCGCCACAGCGGCAAGCCGCTCGCGGTCGCCGGCGCCGTGCCGGCGCGCCCGGCGCAGCAGCACGCGCCGCAGGTTCTCGGCCGAGCTGGCGTAGCGCTCCAGATAGCTCAAGGCCCAGCGTTCGAGGAGAGCGGGGCCGATTTCGTCTGCCGCCTGAGCCCCGTCCCGCGCGCCGCGCGGGAGACGAGGTTCGCCGGCGGCAAGCGGGACGCCGCGCCGTTCTGTTTCATCCGCATTCATCAAAACACGACTCGAAGAGGTTTTGCGCAGGTCGGCGCCGGAATCACGCGGCTCACGACCCGGATATGGGGATTGTTGATGGGGCCGCACGGCCGCCTGCGGGCGAACTCTGCATCGGCTGTCGCCAGAAGCGCTGAGCGCCGGCGGGCCGAGGGCGGCGCTGCTGTGCCGTGCCCTCGGCCGCGGTCGGTCCAGCCATGGGTCGGTTGCGGGAAGAGTCAATGGTTGCGGGTGGCGAGGCTTAAAAAAAGAACCGTAAATTTCTCAAGAAAATGATGATCCCTCACGTTTGGCACTCCTGTTTCTCAGGATATGCCGCAGTATCTGCAATCACCCGGCAGATCAAAAAGACATGTTGCGAAACAGCCGCATAGGCTGTCAACAATGTGCCTATAATGCCACAGAACCGCTTGGCAAAGCCGAGATCAGAGGCACAAATCGTGCCTCGCGCGCACGGGAGAGAACGGGTTGACAGCGACGGTTAACGCTGTTTAGCTTCCCTTGTTCCTGCCTGTCCTACCCGGATGCCGCGCCAACAATCCGGGGCGACGCCAATCTGCATGCTTCATCTCGTCCAATACCATGCGACGGGAACGCGTAGGTTGTTGCGCGTATCGGAGCACGCGCCATAGAGATGAGGAGGCCCGCCGCATGCCGATGCGACAGAGGATCGGCCTATCCCTGGCCATGCTGATGATCTCAACCGCCGCGCTAGCGGGAACCCCGAAAAAACACGGAACGCAGTCACCGATCCAGCCGCCTATCATCAGCAAGAGCCGGAGCGCGCGCCGGGCCGTGCATCGGCGCCCGCTCGCCTCCCTCCACGCCAGCGCCCGTCATCGCCGACACTGGCGCCGGGTATGGGCGCGATCCGACGAGACGGCGCTGGCCGGTGCTCGGCCCCCCACAGACCAGCTGTCGGTCCTCGGTGTGACCGGCCGCCCGCAGATCGGCAGAGCCGCCTGGTACGGGCTGGAAGGCCGCCTCACCGCGAGCGGGCAGCGCATGGACGACAGCCGCGACACCGCCGCGCATCGCTCCCTGCCGCTCCTGTCCTATGCGCGGGTGACAAACCTCGACAACGGCCGCTCGGTTGTCGTCGAGATCAACGACCGCGGACCCTACAGCCGCCGCTTTATCATCGATCTGTCGCCGCGCGCGGCCCGGGCGATCGGCATGAGGGGGGTGGCCGCGGTCGCGGTGCAGCCCGTGGAGGTCGCGGCCAAGCCGGGGGTCGAACAGGTCGCTGCGGTCCAGTGAGACCGCCAGCGCGGCGACACGGCAACCCCGGCAATGTCAGCCGACAAGGCAACGGGAGGGACGCGTTCCGGGCGCTGCCGCGCCGCTATGCGCCGACCCCGCTCGGCAGCCGCCCGCCGCGGCCGCGCGGCAAGGTGTGCAGCTTTAACGCGACCGGGTTGCCGAGCCAGACCGCATAATCGCTGTGGTCCATCACTGCATCCGTGGTCAGCGGGTGCACCAGGATGTCGAGACCTGCGCGCTTCAGCATCAGATGAGGCACGACCTGCGCGAACTGTTCGGGTTTGAAAATGACCAGAACATTGGCGATCGGATGGGGTCCGACCGGCGTGTCGCGAAAACCGGCGATCTCGACCGCGAATGTCTCGCCGAGCGCGGCGCACACCCGCTCGGCGACGGCGCGCGTTCTCGTCGGGTCGTAATAGATGTGAGCGTGATAGCCGCGGTTCGCGACGGATTGCAGGGTCTTCTCATTCATCGGGCGGCACTCCCAGCAGGCATGTTTTCCGGCCGGTAAACCGGAGCGGCAAGTCGGCCGGAAGCCGCGCAAGCGCCCTCTTTTTCGACTGCGGGCTCAGTCGGCGAGGAGAAACCACGGCAGGTGCTCCTCAGCGAAGACGTGCCGCGTCGGTTTGAGTTCGGCGGCACGGTCAAACGCCCCGATATGGAAATGGGTCTCGGTCGGCAGGCTCGCGCTTTCGCAGGTCAAGCTCGATCCGCAGCGGCGGCAGAACCCGCGCCGGGTCCGTCCCGGCGTCGAATCGAACTTTGTGATCTCGCCTTGCGTGACCGTGCAGGCCGTGCGCTCAAAGGCGACAAAAACCGCGGCCGGCGCGCCGCTATGCCGGCGGCAACTGTCGCAATGACACCAGTAGACCCCTTTGGGTTGACCCGTCGCGACAAAGCGGACGGCGCCGCACAGGCAGCCTCCTGCGAATTGATCAGCCGCGCTGTTCATGGTCCCGATCCTCCCTTGTGTCCCGAAGCCGGTCGCCTGGCGGCAACGGAGGCCGCCGCGTTCTCCGGATTGTTCCCGCGCCGATCATACAGCCCGACCGTGCTCGGGTCGCGGGGCTTCACGGTCTTCCCGATGCCGTCGAGCGGGGCGCCGTTGTGCCGCGCTGCAAGGGGAAACGCGGTATGCCTCGCGTGCGCCGCACGGCCGCTCCGGAAGTCTGCGGAAAGACGCAACCGCGGGAGCGCATCAGCAGAAACCCGCGGGCGCGCTTTTCCGGCTCGGAGCTGACGCGCCCCGGCGTGCCCGTTCCCGCAGCGCCGCAATCCCGGCGCTTCTCAACCGGTGCGAGGGGGCGATGTCAGCTCGCGCGGTCGCCTGCTCGCGCAGCGCGCGAGCGCCAGGTTTTCCCAGAAATCCAATTCATAAGAGAAATTTTGGTATCCGATTCCGGTTTGAATTTCCAAACATATCAATGAAGTGAGCAATATTGTGATTATTTTGCCACGATGATACGAAAACAACACTGAAGGGGGTGAGCGCGCTTGATCGGCAGGGCCCCTCCCCTATTATCACGCGAGACGGATAGGCACCTCGCCTCCGGGTCGCCGCAACCTTTTGATTGGGCAGGGGAAACGATGACGACAAAGCGGAAGATCGGCACCATGGCGGCGCTCGGCGGTCTCGCCGCCGCCGTCACACTGCTGGCGGGTTCGCCCGCAACGCGCGCCGACGAACTGGCCGATCTCAAGGCCAACCAGGCGCTTCTTCAGAAAAAGCTCGATCAAATGCAACTGGCGCTCGGTGCCGCGCCGGTGGCACCGGGGTCGCCGTCGATGACGGGCAGCTTCCCGCGCTCGATCCTGATCCCGGGAACCGATACCTCGATCGCGATTGGCGGCTACGTCAACATGACGGCGAGCTACTGGTTTACCGGCGGCCCGGTCAACGGCAACCCGGTGGCTCCGGTCATCGGCGAGAATGGTCAGGCGTTGTCCACGCCGCTTGAGCTGCACGGTCAGAAGGTCGGCGGCGTCACGTTCTCGGCCCCGACCTTCAACCCGCGCTCGCGCGGCAACGGCGTCATCCAGATGACCGCGCGGCAATCGCGCCTGCGCGTCGAGACCCGCACACCGACCGCCTGGGGCGAAGCCGGCACCGTGTTCGAATTTGACTGGCTCGGCTGCAACAACCTGAGTTGCAACGCCCTCGACCACGTCTCAAACAGCCTTCTGCCACGCCTGCGTCTGGCCTATGGCACCCTCGGTCCCTGGCTCGCCGGGCAGGCTTTTGGCACCACCGATGATCTCGCCGCCAACCCCGAGACCATCGACTTTGGCGGTCCGGTCGGCGAGTGGGGCGTCGTCCGCATGGCGCAATTGCGCTACACCGGGCAACTGCCGTGGGGCCTGAGCTTTGCCGTCGCGGCCGAGCAGCCGGCGACTGACATCTTCACCCCGGCTGGGGCGATCCAGACCGATAGCTCGACCGAGACCGGGGTGGGGGGTGTCGGCATCCCCTCGACCCTGGCGGTCAACCCGACCAAATCGAGCATGCCGGACTGGGCAGGTTATTTTCAGATCAACCGGCCCTGGGGCCACTTCCGCGTGCAGGGCGTCTTGCGCGATCTGAAAATCGAGGATGGGCGCTTCCTCAACAAGGAATTCCTCGGTTATGGCGGCGGTTTTGCCGGCAACGTCAAACCGTGGCTCATCTGGCCCAAGGACAATCTCCAGTTCCAGTTTGGCGCGGGCAGTGCGCTGGGCCGTTACGGAAACTCCGGCAGCAACAACGCTCTTGTGACCAATTTTGGCTGCGATGGCCCGACGGAAGGCTGTGCGGTGCCGATGTACGGCGCGGTCGGCGGCCCGACCAGCGCGGCGGCGGCGGCGTTGATCCGCTTTCAGAAGGTTCCGGAGTGGTTTGGCGCGGTCGGCTACCAGCACTGGTGGGCGCCGGACTGGCGGTCTAATGTCGCCTTTGGCATCCAGCACCAGGACGTGTCGTCCCTGCTCCTCGGACCGACGCAAACTGCGACCAGCGTCAACAAGCAGGTCTACACGGCCCACGCCAACGTGATCTGGAGCCCGGTCTCCTTTGTCAACATCGGCCTCGAATACATGCACGCCCAGCGCAAGACGGTCGCCAACATCCCGGGCACCGAGGACGAGGTCGAGGGCGAATTCATGGTGAAATTCTAAAAAACGAGACTCCCCCCTGCGCGACCCGCCGGCACAGCCGGCGGGTCTTTTTTGTTTGCACCGGCGGGAACAGGGCCAAATCCCGTGAGGGGTCTGCAACGGGCGCGCGCACGGCAGCCTGATCGGCCCGCCGTGCGCGATCCTTCGGACCTTTAGGAAACAGCCTCGCTTGGCACGATCATCATTCCGATCGGCCACAGGGCAAGACCGGCAAGCTTCAGATGCGCCCAGGCAAAGGGCAGGCCGATGATCGTGACGGCAAAGGCGATCGCGGCGATGAGGTGGCCGAGCGCCAGCCACCACCCGGCAAGCACAAGCCAGATCACATTGCCGAGAAAGCCCAGGGGGCCGGTGCCAAGGTCCTCGTGCCCGGTATGGGCGGCGCGCGAGACCGCCCGGTGGCCAAACGGCAGAAAGGTGTAGAGCGCGATGTTAAGGGCGGCGCGCGCCCACGGCAGACCGATGATGGTCACGGCCATGATCAGCGCGGCCAGGAGCCAGCCCAGCGCCATCTCGGCGCCGCCAAAGACGATCCACAGGATATTCAACAGCAGGCGAAGCGGGGACATGGTCATTCAGCCTTCGAGATCGCGGAATCTGCGGCGCAATTCGTACTCGTCGGAAGCGACAAGGCTCTCGATGCGGCCGAGCCGCGCGTCGAGATCGCGCAAACGGTCGCGCAGCGCGCCGAGCGCTCCGCGCGGCGCCGTCCGCACCGTGCGCCAGAACTTTGCCTCGTCGTCGGCCCGGTAGAGACCCGGTGGCTTTGGCGGCAGGGCCAGGGCCAGCGCGACATAGAGAACAATCGTCGGGATGAAGAAAAAGACGAGGCCAAGGATCGTCAGGAAGCGCACCAGCACCGGGCGCAGCCCGACATATTCGGCGAGACCCCCACACACGCCGGCGATCATCCCGCGCTCGGGGTCGCGGTAGAGCCGGCCAAGCCGGTCAAAAGCCGACAGCATCGGATTTCCTTTCATGGACTCGTCCGCCAGCCCGGCGCCTCCTCATCGAGGATTTTTTCGAGGATCTCGATCCGCACCTCGACCCGCTTCAGGCTCTCAAACAATTCGCCGAGCGTGCGCTGGTCCTCGCGCGAGATCGTGCGGGTGGCGCGCCAGCGCACAAGGTAGTGGGCGATGATCCAGATCGGCGCGACGATGGTCAGAAAGATCAGACCCAGTACAAACGGGAAGAAGTGCATGGCGATGCCGTCCGGTTACGGGGCGGGCTGGGAGCGGATGCGATTGCCGAGCCGCGCCTTCAAGGCCGCCAGTTCCTCCTCGACGGCGGCATCGGCCGCGAGACCGGAAAGCTCGTTTTCGAGCGAGGGCTGACGGCCGAGATCATAGGATTCGACCTTGCCCTCGGCCTCGTCGAGCGCGCGTTCGACCTGCTCAAAGCGGGCGAAGGCGTCGGTGATCCGCTCGTCGTAGAGCTTGGCGCGCACCTTGAGGCGCGAAGCCGCGGTCTTGTGCCGGGCGATGATCGTGTGCTCGCGCGCCTTGGCGTCGGCAAGCTTGGCTTGCAGCTTGCCGAGATCCTCGTTCTGCCGGGCGAGCGCCTCCTCGATCTGGGCGAGTTGGGTGGAGAGCCGCTCCACCGCCTCGGTGACGCGCGCCTTGGCGAGGAGCGCCCCCTTGGCGAGGTCCTCACGCTGGCGCGTCAGCGCCAGCTCGGCCTTTTTCTGCCAGTCCTCCTGCTCGCGCCGCAATCCGGCGAGGCGGCGCCCGATCTCCTTCTTCTCGGCGATCGTGCGCACCGCGGCCGAGCGCACCTCGACAAGGGTATCCTCCATCTCCTGGATGATCAGGCGGATGATCTTCTCCGGGTCCTCGGCGCGGGCGAGGATCGCGTTGATGTTGGAATTGACGATGTCGGCAAGCCGCGAAAAAATCCCCATTGCCGTCTTCCCGATGTCTGCGTTGCTAACGCCGTGCCGTGAAGCACGGCCCATGCCAATCGGGAGGATCTTGTCAATCCGCTGATTCTCTTGGGATTTCTCGGAGAGGTGCTGGCGTCGGGTGGATGGTCGTGATATATTTTTTCAAACTCTTGCATATCTCGCCAAGGATTCGCCATTCCCACCTATACACCGCCCGAGGTGCCGGCTCCGATCGGGCAATCGCCGGCCTTTCGCGAGGCGCTGGCGCGCCTGTCGCTGGTGGCGCCGCTCGACCGTCCGGTTCTGGTGGTCGGCGAGCGCGGCACCGGCAAGGAGTTGTTCGCCGCCCGCCTCAACTACCTGTCGCCGCGCTGGGAGCGGCCCTTTGTCAAGCTGAACTGTGCCGCGCTTGCCGAGAGCCTTCTCGACAGCGAACTCTTTGGCCACGAGGCCGGCGCCTTTACCGGCGCCATGCACCGCCGCATCGGCCGGTTTGAGCAGGCCGATCGCGGCACCCTGTTTCTCGACGAGATCGCCAACGCTTCCTTTGCCGTGCAGGAAAAGATCCTGCGCGTCATCGAGTACGGCGCCTTTGAGCGGGTCGGCGGCAATGCGGTGCACACCGTCGATGTGCGCGTCATCGCCGCCACCAACGCCGATCTGCCGGCTCTTGCGGATGCGGGCCGGTTTCGCCCCGATCTTCTCGACCGGCTCGCCTTTGACGTGATCACGATCCCGCCGCTGCGCGAACGCGGCGAGGACATCGCGCTGTTGTCCGAGCATTTCGCCCGGCGGATGGCGCGCGAACTCGGACGCGAATTCTTTGCCGGTTTTACTGGCGGCGCGCTGGCGCAGCTTTCCGCCCACCCCTGGCTGGGCAATGTGCGCGAATTGAAAAACGTCGTCGAGCGCAGCGTCTATCGCATGGCCGAGCCGGAACAGCCGCTCGATGCGATCATCTTTGACCCGTTCGCCATCCCCGGCCGTGTCACGTCGCCGGCGCGCCGATATGCAGACGGGGAACGCTCAGCCGCCCCGCCTGCGGGACCTCATCCGCCGGGTCTGGTCAATGGGAATTTCCTCGCGCGCGTGCGCGACTACGAGCGGGGTCTGCTCGCGGAGGCGCTGCACAAAAGCCGGTTCAACCAGCGCAAGGCGGCCGAGGCCCTGGGGCTCGGCTACCACCAACTGCGCCATTATCTCAAAAAGCACGGGCTTGCCGCGGCAGACCGGCGGCCGGATCAGGAGCCGGGATAGAGCACCGTCCCGTCGGCCTGCGATTGCGCGCCGGGGGTCGGCGTCGCTGCGACGATCTTGCCCGGCCCCATGATATGCGCAACCGGAATGCCGCGGGCGAGCAGGTAGTCGGCGATGATCCGCCGATGGCAGCGCCACCACACCGCCTCGGCGCACATCATCGCCGTGCGCTGCGCGCGGGCGAGCATCAGAAGTTCGGCGAGGCCGGCGCGGAACGGCTCGGTCATCGCGTAATCGGCATAATTGCGGAACGCCGCCATCTGCCACAGCGTGTTGGGCGAGGGTGGAGCGTCCCGGCGGCGCCCGCGCCTGCCGCCGAGAGCCGGCAGATGGCGGTAGCCGATCCTCTCCACCGCGAGTGCCGGCGCCAGGGTCTCGGCATTGAACTGCGGGTTTGCGCGCGAGCGCGGGAACGAGCGCACATCGGCAAGGAGCGCGGCTCCGCTCTCGCGCAGCAGCCCGACAAATTCGACGAGGCCGCGCGTCGAGTGACCGATCGTCAGGATCGTCGGTGCCGGGGTCACCTCATCCTGCGCCCTGCTGCTCGCCGAGCAGATTTTGGACGACGCTGAGCAGGCGCGGCCAGCCGACCGTATCGGCGTTCTCAAAGATCCCGCGGATGCGGCCTTCTTGATCGACGATCTCGATCACATCGTCGTGGACAATATCGTAGTTCCGATGCACCGCTTTGGCGAGCGTGTTGACCACCTCGGGCTGGACGGCCGGCAATACGCTGCCGTCATGCGATGATCGCGCTTTGGCAGAGAGCGAAATGCGCTGGTAGGCGACGCCAAAACCGTCGCGGACAACGCGGCGGATGGCGGCGCGCGCGCCGGTCAGATACTGCCACCGCGGATCGTCGGGGTTCCAGCCGTACTCCTTCAGAAAAGCGCGCATCTGCGCCGGGCCGGTGTCGGCCGGATCGAGGTTGAACGCGACGATCGCGATCTTGCCGGCGATGCCGGCCGGGCCGGCGCCGAGATGTTCAAAATTGGCAAGGTGGGCGGCAACCAGCGGGCAGGTATCGGTGCAATAGGGGTCGAGAAAGGTGACGAGCTGCACCTTCCCTCGGAAGCTCGCGGATGACACCTGCCGGCCGAACTGATTGGTCAGCGTGTAAGAGGGGGCCGTGCCGAGGATCGGCAGCGCCGGATTTGCCGTCGGTCGATGCGTGCCGATCGCGAAACCGAGCAGCCCCGCAACCGGGATCGCCGCGGCGAGCGCAAGGATGCGCAACCGGCGCAGCCACCGGATCGTGCCCGGCACGGGATGAGCCGCCGCGGTCATCTCGCGCCGACCGCATCCCGCCCCCTGTCGGGGGCGTCCGCGCCGGTGATCCGGGCGAGAACGGCCGGATCGAAACGCGCCGGCTCGATCTTCAGATAGGCGACGCCTTCCTCGGGGGCGACGGCGGCCTCGACGACGCCGGGCGCCGCCTGCATGAGAGTGACGATCCTGCCGGTCTCCTCCTGCGCCAGACAGCCGAGGGGGGCGACATAGCTGCGAATACGGCCGGGCCGCCTCATCGTCGCGGCGAGCGCGAGCCATACCAGAGCGACCGCTAGGGCAAAGCCGAACACCCCGCCAGCGCCGCCAGCGGCCAAGGCCCAGCCGCCAACGGCGCCGCCAAAAAAGATGCCGAAAAACTGCGCGCTCGAATAAACCCCGGTCGCGGTGCCCTTGGCGCCCGCCGGGGCGGCCTTGGTGATCCACGACGGCAGCATCGCCTCCATGATGTTGAAGGCGGCGAAAAAGAGAACGAGCGCCACGACCACGATGATGGCGCTGCCGCCGCCGAGCGCCAGCGCCAGGAGGCTCGCCGCCAGAGCTGCGATCGTCGCGAGAAAGACCTCCTTCATCCGTGCGCCTTTTTCGGCGACCATCACCACCGGCGCCATCAGCACGATCGAGGCGGCGAGGACCGGCAGGTACACCTTCCAATCGGCCGGCGCGGCCAGGTGCAAGGCGCCGGCGAGCAGCGCCGGCACCGCGAGAAAGATCGCTGTCAGGATCGCGTGCAGCGCAAAAATGGCAAAGTCCAGACGCAGCAGTTCGGGGTCTCGCAGCACGCGGGCGAAGAGCGCCGGCACCGCTTCGGCGTCGCGGTGACGCAAGAGGCGCGGCGGTGTCGGGACGAGAAGGAGGGTGACGGCGATACCGAGGAGCGCCAGCCCGGCCGTCAGCCAGAAGATGCCGGAAAGGCCGATGGCGGCGGCAAACGGCGGGCCGAGCGCGATCGCGACGACAAACGACAGGCCGATCGTCATGCCGACGACGGCCATCGCTCGGGTGCGCACTTCCTCGCGGGTCAGATCGGCGACGAGCGCCAGCACCACCGAGCCGACGGCGCCCGTCCCTTGCAGGATGCGCCCGATGATCACGCCCTCGATCGTCGTCGCCAGCGCCGCCACCACGCTGCCAATCCCAAACAGAATGAGGCCGCCCGCGATGACGCGCTTGCGGCCGACCCGGTCGGACAAGAGGCCAAACGGGATCTGCAACAGCCCCTGCGTCAACCCGTAGGCGCCGAGGGCAATCCCGATCATCTCCGGTGTCGCGCCGCGCAGATGGCGGGCATAGGCGACAAAGATCGGGTAGATCATGAATAGGCCGAGAAGCCGGGTCGCAAAAACCGCGGCGAGCGCGCCGGTCGCGCGCAGCTCCTGCCGTGTCATGGTGCGCCGTGGTCTGTCATGCCCGGGCGATCGATCTTCGCTCTGGTTGTTCCCAGCCTAGATTAAGGATTGGCCGCGGCGGCGGGAGTGGCGGCTTGCCGCAGGCCGCGCCGGGCGATCAGGGCCGCCTGCGGCGCCGCCAGCATGACGAGGATCGGCGCCAGCATCGCCAGCACCAGGTGCTGGATCTGGTGGATCCAGAACAGATGCTCCGAGAGCGCGTCGAGCGGCGAGCAGAGCACCATAAAGATCGCCAGGAGGGCGCCGGGAAAGGCCATATCGCGCGCGCGGCCGGCGCCGCGCCGGCCGCGGCGACGGTGCAGCCCCGCCGCATAAAGGACCGCCAGCGCGGCGAAGGGAAGAACGATCCCCGGCGGCAGGTCCCAGCGGCTCCAGACGGAAGGCGCCGCGTCGGCGGTTAAAGCGGTCGAAATCAGCAGAGTACGCATCGGCCCGCCCGGCGAATCGCCCCCCTCGCGTACCGGAAAACCGGAAAGAAACAGGGCGCGGCTCGGTTCACTCCGCCATCACCCCGCGGCAAAAGCGCCCGGCGGCGGCGCGTCGGCGGATCAGACGGCACGCCGGATCGGGTCCGGCTCGGCAAAGTGCGGCATGACCTCGCGCGCAAAACGGCGCAGGCTGTCGCGCCCGCGCGCCCCGCCGCCCGAGCCGCCGCCGTTCAGGAGAACATAGCCGACCCCGGCGGCGGCAAGCTCATCGAGCCTTGCCGCGATCTCGTCGGGATTGCCGTAGATCGCGCTCATCCGGTTGACGGTTTGCGGGTCGCCGTCGGCGCGGTCGGGGCCGCCGTGCACGGTGCCGTCGGGCCGGGTCGCGAGCTTTAGTTGGCGCAAGCGGTTCTGCAACCGCCGGTCGAGCGCCGCCACCTTCTCGTCCGCGCTGTCGGTGACAAAGAAGGCGCGCGTGACCCCGACCTGCGTCGGGTCAAAGATCCGTCCGCTCGTCGCGACCGCGTCCCGGTAGACCGCGATCGCGCGGGCGACCTCCGGTGGGGCGGCGTACTGGCCGAGGAGCAGGTTGCAGCCCTGCTCGGCGACCCGGCGGATCGAGCGCTCGCTGCCCGCGCCCATCCAGATCGGCGGATGCGGTTTCTGCGCGCTCGGCGGCTCAGCCACGATGTTGTCAAACTGCCAGAAGCGGCCGTGATGCGAGAACGGCGTCTCCGCGGTCCACGCCTTGAGGATGACGGCGAGGGCTTCCTCATAGCGCGCGTCGGCTTCCTCCATCGCCACGCAGAACCCGGCGAATTCGTTGTAGCGGTAGCCCTTGCCGACACCAAAATCGAGCCGCCCGCCGGACAGGAGATCGAGCGTCGCCGCCTGTTCGGCCAACAATACCGGGTTGTGCCAGGGTAGCACCATGACCGCGGTGCCGAGACGCAGACGCCGGGTGCGCGCACCCAGCCAGGTCAGCAGGTTCAATGTCGCCGAGACCTGGCCATAGCCGGTGAAATGGTGCTCGACGACAAAGCTGCTGTGAAAACCCAGGGCTTCGGCCTCGACGTTATATGCGATGAAATCGCGAAAGCCCTCGCTGCTGTCAAATTCGGGGCCGCCGCGCCGCGCGCTCGCGCTGCCAAAGAGACCAAAGCGCATCGATTCCACCTCCGCTCTGCGGCGAGATTACGCTTTCACCGGCAAGGTTCCCAATGCTCTGTGGCAATCTTCGTCATGGCAGGGCGGCGTGATCGGTTCGCGTTCGCTCTGGCGGCGGCGCCGCGATCGGCGTAGAAGCGCCCGGCGATGCGCCTCTTCCGCTTTTTTGAGACCCTGTTCGATCCGACCGCGACCCCGGCCGATGAGGCTCCGCCGACGGGGCTTGCGGCATTCTACTGGTTTTACGCGCGGCAGGCGCGCCTTCTCGTTGTCGCGCTGTTTATCGTCGGCTCGCTGGTCGCGTTGCTCGACACGACGATCCCGGTCTTTATCGGCCGGGTCGTGGCGATGATCTCAAAGGAGGCGCCGGCGACACTGTTGCGCGACAACTGGCGCCAGTTGCTCGCCATGGCGGTAATTCTCCTGATCGCCCGGCCGGTCGCCTTGTTTCTGCAATGGCTTGTCACCAATCAGGCGATCGCGCCGGGGTTCTCGAACCTGGTGCGCTGGCAGAACCACTGGTATGTGGTGCGGCAGAGCTGGACCTTTTTTCAGAACGACTTTGCCGGCCGCATCGCGCAGCGCGTCATGCAGACCGGACCGGCCTTGCGCGAAAGCGTCGTCTCCGGCACCAACGCGGTCTGGTACATCCTGGTTTACGGCACCAGCGCGATCCTTCTGCTGGGCCGCAACGATTTTCGCCTGACGATTCCGATCCTGTTCTGGTTCGCCGGCTATGCGGTGCTGCTGCGCGCCTTTGTGCCGCGCCTGCGGGCCCGCTCGCGCCGCACCTCGGAAGCGCGCTCGACGCTGACCGGCCGGGTCGTTGACAGCTACACCAACATCCTGACGGTCAAGCTGTTTGCCCGGCCCAAGGACGAGGACACCTTTGTCCGCTCCGCGGTCGATGACCACACCGGCGCCTATCAGGCGCAATTGCGGCTGATGAGCCTTCTGAATTTTCTGCTGGCGACGCTCAACGCCTCCATGGTGATCGGCACCAGTACGATCGCGGTGTGGTTGTGGATGGACGGCCGCATCGCCGTCGGCACCGTGGCGATGGCGATGCCGCTATGCTGGCAGATTTCGAACATGGCCGGCTGGGTGGCGCAGAACGTGACGATGATCTTTGAGAATGTCGGGGTCGTGCAGGATGGCATGAGGACGATCGCGGTGCCGCGCCAGATGCCCGACCGGCCCGACGCGGCGGCGCTCGGGGTCGAGCGCGGCGCCGTTCGCTTTGACGGCGTGCGCTTTGGCTACGGCACCGCGCGCGGCGTCTTGCACGGTATCGATCTCTCGATCCGGGCGGGTGAGCGCATCGGGCTGGTCGGCCGCTCGGGCGCCGGCAAATCGACACTCGTGAACCTGCTGCTGCGCTTCTACGAACTGGAGGCCGGCCGCATCCTGATCGACGGCCAGGAC
Organism: Allostellaceae bacterium; assembly: GCA_050730055.1. Taxonomy (GTDB): domain Bacteria; phylum Pseudomonadota; class Alphaproteobacteria; order ATCC43930; family CGMCC-115725; genus AP-15. Next base: position 464 of record JBOHMF010000055.1, on the reverse strand, counting down.
ATCGCCCTTGTCACGCAGGAGAGCCTGCGCGCGTGCATCTCGATGGTAACGCAGGACACCTCGCTCTTGCACCGCTCGATCCGCGACAACATCCGCTACGGGCGGCCCGACGCCAGCGAGGAGGACATCTGGCGGGCGGCCGACCGCGCCCATGCGCTCGAATTTATCGAGGGGCTGGAAGACTGGCACGGGCGCTGCGGTTTTGAGGCGCATGTCGGCGAGCGCGGGGTCAAGCTGTCGGGAGGGCAGCGCCAGCGCATCGCGCTCGCCCGCGTGATCCTGAAGGACGCGCCGATCCTGGTGCTTGACGAGGCCACCTCGGCACTCGATTCGGAAGTCGAGGCAGCGATCCAGGAGCAGCTTGACAGCCTGATGAAGGGGCGCACCGTCATCGCCATCGCCCACCGCCTCTCGACGATCGCCCGCCTCGACCGCCTCGTCGTGCTCGATCGCGGGCGGCTCGT
>JBOHMF010000054.1:0-14186 GCA_050730055.1 Allostellaceae bacterium | reverse complement strand
TGCGGCCGGACCGCTTCGATCAGCGGTTCCCACAGCGCCCATGTCTCATCCGTGAAAACCCGATTTGCATCTTTCTCCGTCATCCCCACAATATGGATATAGATCTCAAGTCATAACAGGCCCTAGCACCACCATGACATTGACAACAAATGCAACTACCGCCACAAGAAGCAGGAGCTTGACGTATTTAACAAAAATATCGCTCAGATACTCGGACAACAGAGTTAGCGCGGCCACCGGGCCGATTATCAAAAGGATTTGAAGTATGACTTGCGAGATAAACCAAACCCCGAACATGAAAATTTCTGCGCCATAAACGATTACGAACGCGATCGCGAATAGGCCCGCGTCGAGAAACATCTCCGTTCCCCAGGGGACCTGCGCCCACGCGGTATGCACGGCGGCGAGGAACGTGGCGCTCACATTGTCGAAGCTGCCCGCCGGGCCAGTGGTGCTGCCCGATCCGACCGCCTGGGTAAGCCATGTCGGGAACGATGTCGCTGCCGCGACGAAATCGCTCTGATAAACATTTGCGGTGCCAACCAACCCAACAACGACAAGAATTTTAAAGAACTTGCGCCACAGATGATTGAAATTGTTCATGCCGACAGCAATAAGAATACCGACGATCGCCAGCGAGAGCACCAATAATGTGCCGAGCGGCTGTGCGGCGGCCTGCAACACGGTTCCAATATCATTGCTGATCGGGGTTTCGACGGCAGATTGATATTGGTTCCACACCCAACTGAACGGCGTTGAGGCGCTGCTGCCGGCCGTGACGGGCGGGATGGTCGCTGTGTTGCCGGGCGTCGAGCCGCCCGTCGATCCGTCCGTTTCCGAAACCGTCAGGCCGCCGCTTCCCACCGCGACGGTACTCCCCGCCGTGGTGGTGCCCGCCATGAAGCTGGACAGCCCCGTCGCGGTGTCGAGCGACGCGTAGTCCGCCGGGTTGGTGGAAAGTCCCGAAGTTTGGTAAGCCCCCGTGCCGCCTGCCGCATTGACGGCAGCGCTGAATGGCGCGTCGCAGCCCGGGCATGTCCAGTCGTTCAGCCCGTTCGTGTTTATGAGCCCCGCCGCCGCCGCGGTCTGAACACTTGCCGGCGCCGATGCCGCATTCGGATACTGCACCGTTGTTCCGCAGCCGCAATCCTGCAGCGCCTCGGCCCACGTGCCCGAGACCATCTGATAGAGGCCCGACGCGCTGCTGCCCAGGGTAGCGTTGTTTATCGTCGGGTTCCCACCGCTCTCATAATGAGCGATCAGCGGCAACGGGTTGATGCCAGCGGTATGAGCCCACCCGACCGCTGGGTAAAAAACAACCGCCAGGAGGAGCGGCCGGGAGATTTTCACGGACGCGCTCCTGCGCAGCGCAGCGAGGCGGAGACCGGATCGCCCACCGCAGCCGGGAGCCCGGCGGCGATGCGGCGGCGCCAAACCTGGCGAATGCACGCTTTGAGCACGGCCGGATCGAGCCGGCCGCCATAGGCCCGCCGCGCGATGCATTCCGTAACCATCGGCCATGCGCTGGTGCAGGACGCGCAATGAAGCTGTTGATCGACCGCGTCGTTGCAGGCCCGCGCGATCCGCAGGACGCTTTGCGCATGCGCCGGTGCGGCGGCGGCAAGGCCGCCAACGACAAGAGCGGCGATGAACAAATCTTTATTTCCAGCCATGTTGCTCATAATTCCCATGCGATGCGAGGCAGTTGATTGCGGTTTGGATATCCCGCGGCGGGGCGACGGCGGCAGGGATCGGATGCAGCGCCCAGGCGACGCAGCTCCCGATCGCGACGGCGTTGGCCTTCGGGAAGTAGTTGCGCGCGACGCAACCGGCGATCCAATCGAGGGAGACGGGGCCGTTCGCATGCGGCGGCGGATTTGCCTTGGCGTAGGCCATGCACATCCGAACCAGCGGTTGCCAGTCGTCATGCGGTTGTGCCGCGACCGGCAGGGGAGCAAGACTGGCGGAGAGCGCTGCCGCAACCATGATCGCCTTCATGGCGCCGTTGTCGGCGAAGTCGGGAGCGTGGACGCTGTGGTTGTCGGCGCGGCCGTGGTCGTCCCCGTCCCGCCGCTGCACCCCCAGAACGAGCCGCCGGTCGATGCCAGCGCCGCGCAATCCGCCGCCAGTGCGTTGTTGAGGTCGCTCTTGTTCAGCGCATCGTTGGCCGCGGCGCGGTCGATCATCGCCATCTGCGTCGTCAGCAGCGCTTGCTGCACGGCGATCGACGTCGTCTGCGCCTGCGTCTGCACCTGACCTTGCGAGGCGGCGATGCCCGCAAGCGTCTGCAGGGATTGCTGGCGGCCGCTGGTGCCGAGCGCCTGCGCGTGCAGCGCGGCGAAGCTCGAAGCATTGGACGGTAACTGCCCGGCCAGCGTATTGAGCGCGAGGCCTGCCTGCCGCATCGCGTTCGACACCGCGATCTGATCGGCGGCAAGCTCGTTCTGCAAATCGTTGATGGTGGCAACAGGATAGCCGGCGCCGGTCCCCAGATTATCAATCATGGTCTTCGTCTGATTGATAAGCATCTGAGAGCGTTGTCCAATGCTCGCGATCTGGTTCACGGTCCCGGTGATGTCATTGAACACGGTAAACGGCAAGGCGGTGGTGTTTTGGACCGCATTTATGTACGTCTGAAGCGTATTTTCTGCCGTGTTTATTTCCTGAGCCAATTGCTCAAGCTGCTTGCCGGCCATGATGGCTTGCTCGACGACAGTGCTGCAATTGAGGCACTCGACATCGATCGCGTAAGCCGGCACCGGCGAAAACACCAGCAGAGCAGAGACGGCAACGCCGGCGGCGGCAGAGATGACAATCTTTCTCACGGCTGCTGTCCTCCCGGATGCAAGGGTGCAGAAAATCTCGGAACGTGCAGGGGATCGGTGTGCGGCGCATTCGGGCAATGGTCCCAGGCCGTGTAAGCGCCGAGAATAAAACCCATCCCGAATATGATGATCATTCGGATCATTCCGCGGCCTGCGCCATTTCGGTTCCGTTGTAGTCGTGAAGATCGCTCTCGCGTGCCGACAATACGCGGACATACTCGTCGAGACCGTGCAGCGGGAATTGCAGAACCACACTGTCGTCGCCCTGGATCAGCAGGAACATGCCCTGGCCGGGCTGGAGCGTCTTCAAGGCCTCAAACTGGCCGGGGGTCAGCTTCAGGCCGCCGACGTAGTCGTCGCGCGTGGCCCGGCTGTTCGCCAGGTGGATCTGGTTCGGGCATTGCTCGACGAGCACCCGGGCGAGGCCGCTTTCCATAATTTCGCTAATGCCTTGGGTAATGAAGACCACCGCGCCGTTGCGGCTGCGGATCGTGCGGAGCTGTCGCTCGATGATCGTCCGGAACACCGGATCGATCAGCACTCGCCAGCCCTCGTCGCACGGGATCAAGATCGGCGTGCCGTCGAGCAGGAGCGAGATGCGGTGATAGAGGTAGGAGAGCGCCGGGCCACGGGCGCGTTCGTTGTCGAGCAACGCCGTCGTGTCGAAGGCGCTCAACTGGCCGAAGCTTACGGTGTCGGCGGGCGCATCGATGACCCAGCCCAGCTCGGCGCCCGGCGCACCACTTTTCGAGACGGGCGCCAGCGCCCTCCGGCGCGCTGTCGAAGAACGCCCGCAGCTCACCGAGGCAGCGGTTTTCCGGCGGGAGCTGCATGATGGTTTCGAGCCCGAGCGAGAGCCGCCGGCCTTCTTCCTCGGTCATCGCGCCGCCGATAACGCCGCGCAGCAATTCGGTCAGGAACTCGATATTGCGGGGCGAGGCGTCCAATGCCTTCAAGGGCGCGAAGTGCGGCTCGCCAAGGCCGAGAACGGCGTAATCGCCGCCCATGCGCTCGATCATGAACCGCCAGCCCTGCTTGTGATCGAGCGCCACAATGCGGGCGCGGCCCGCCGTCAGGACGATCAGCCCGGATACGAGCGTCGTCTTGCCGGACCCGGTACGGCCGGTAATCAGCGTGTTCGCGACATCGCTGCCCGGGCCGTGCCAGTGGAACCGATACGGCGTGCCCGCCAGGGTCCGGAAGATCGCAACCGGCGGCCCGGGCCAGTGCGACCGCGCCTGGCCGGGCGGGTAGTTGTAGAGCGGGGCGAACGCGACAAAATTCGAGGACTTCACAAATCCAGGCCGAGGCCGCCAACTGCTCCCGCCTGGCAGCATCGACAGCCACGCACCGGGCAGGGCATGCGCCATCCGCGACGCGACGAGGCCGCACGCCGCCAAGTCCCGCCATGCGGCGTTGCCGACATCGGAGAGCTTCGGCAAGGTGTCGGCGAACGCGATCAGCACCAGGCTATGGTCGCCCAGCACCCACCGGCGGCTCAGCAGCTCGTCGGCCGCCCGGCCCAATTCTTCCTGCTGGCTCAGCGCCTTGTCGCCGGCCAGCAGCATCTTGTTTTGCCGCCGTCCGGCAACGCTCATGCCGTCGGCGTTCGAGAGGAAGCGGTAGGACTGGACCAGCGTCGAGCGGTACGGCGCGACCGCCAGCGTCGAGAACATGCCGGGCCAAGTGCCGGCCGGATATTCCTTGAAGGCAAACATCGCCGCGAAGGTCGGCGCCCCAGCGCCGTGCATCTCAAGATGCTTGCGCTGGAAGCGCAGCGTCTCAGAGAACATCGCATGGCCCATCCGGCCGGTCGTCGCGCCGATCTGCCGGTAGATCCCGGTCAGGGCAAAGACGATCGCCTCGGCGATCTCGTCGAACACAAGCTGCCCGCGGGTGACGTAGCCGAGGCGACGGAGCCCGAAGGCGCCGAGCTGCACCTGCAGCAGGCTGCAAACATCATCGAGCCGCCGGCGGCGTTGCTCGATACCGGCGCGCGGATCGGAGGGGACGGCGGAAAACCACCGGATGACGCTCTGTGCGATGGCGGCCGGCGGATGCACTTGGACCGCCATAAAAATCTGGTTTTGGTAAAGCATTCCGCGAAAGAGATTGTCACGGTAAGCCTCGTCGAAGGCGCGGGCGAACGGCGCGGAATGCAGCCCCGCCTCGCAGCTCTCCGGGGGCGCTTCGCCCCGGCATTGGTAGACGATGATTTCGATATCGTCGGCGGCGATGTTCTTCAGCGCATTGTGGAGCTGATCGAACCACGCCATGAGATCGTTCTCGTCGGCGGTGTCCGGGCATACGCCGTCGACGGCGAACACCGCCAGGACGCCGTTGCCCCTGGTCAGCACAACGTCATCCGCAATGTGATCTTCGAGCGGGACCTGGTCACCGAGAAGCGGCTGGAACTTAGACACTGGTCGGGACCTCGCTGGCCTTGCGCGGGCGGTTCGTTGGGAGGCTGTGCAGGACTCGGCAGGACAAACCCATCGTCCAAATTCGGGCCGTCCGGCACCAGTGGTAATCGTAGCTGGTGAGTTGCCGCAGCGTGAAATGGATCGGAATAGCCGCAAGCCAAAATATTATTGGAGAGCGCCAGATTGTGGGCGCCGCCAAGTACGTGCCCGCCAAAAAGCAACAGAAAATATTGAGGCCCAGAGCTTCGAAGGGAACTCCCCACACGAGCGTTGGGCGACACAGCGCCAGAAACAGGATTTCTTTAAGCATGTCTCGCGATCGCTATCGAGGGCTTGCGGCCACCAGATTTCTCTGGCGGCCGCGCCCGACACCAAGCTCAGCCGCCGCCGACAACGGCCGTGCCGCCAAGAAAGGTTGTCACGATCCAGGCGGCCGTAATGACGATTGCGCCGCCACCGATGGCCGACCAGAAGTGGCCCCAATGGCCGTGCAAAGCCGCCCTTGCGCCAGCAATCGCCACGGCCACAACGACGAGAGTTGCGCCGAAGCCGCCCTCGATAAAGGTCGCGATCGTTTGAACGATCGTTAACCAACCTCCGCCAGTACCACCCATTACTCCATCCCATCTCGCGGTGCGTTGAAGGACATTTCGGACGGCCACCGCGAAGGCCGTGCGAAGGGGTTTGCGTTGGGAGGTCCCCCGACCGGCTGGGGGGGTAGGGAACCATCCGCAAGGGAATGTTGCGAGCCGGCGGCCGGTTGAGGAATGGCGTGCGCCGCCGCCTGGATGACGCGCGCGACATAGCCATTGTGGAAGCCGCGCGTCGGCGATCCAGTGTTGTAGCGGCTGAAGGCGGTCAGCACGGTTGCGCCCGCCCGGATGTTCTGGCAGGGATCGAAGACGGTATCGGGCGTGAGCCCGAGCCAGCGCCAGTTTGTGAGGTTAATGCCCATCAGGCCGGCGTCAATATTATGACCGGCCGAGATCAGCCGGCCCGCAATAGAGACGGCCTCGGCCTTGTCACGCGGCCAATAGGATCGCCCCGTCGTGTCGTCCTTAATCGCCAGCGGATCGAGGCGACTTTCGGTGATCGCGATACCCTTCAGCGGCTCAACGGCGCCTTGCATCTGCGGCGCGCAGGCGATTGCGTAGTTCATGAAGGCAGCGAGCGGCAGGATCACCGCAGCCTCCCGTTCCCCGGTGTGTCGGAAGCGTCCATGCACACCCTCACAGGCGTAAAACTATGCAAAGCAGGAATCGCGCGTCAAGGGAGTTTGAAGAAGATTTTATCGATCTTTACGCAAGCTTCCGCTTTTTCTGTTCTGCCGGACCACGGCGAGGCGCAGGACGAGGCCGGCGGAGCGGGCGATCGTGACCATCGCTCTGACAGAAAGGTTGCGCATACCGTGTTCGACCCGGCTCACGTATTGCTGTGAGTGGCCGAGGCGCTTGGCGAATTGCGCTTGCGTCAACCCTGCCGCCTTGCGGGCCGCGCGCAGCTCCTCCCCGAATTGCCGGAGAACCCGGTCCGCCTCCGGATCTTCGGCTACCCCCTGCCGTGCCACTTCATTAACCTTGCGGTTTTAAAGCTTAGGCGATGTATAACAATCCAGCAAATTTCTCTACATTAAGGTCGGGAAGGTAGGCACCGAAGCAACGGTGCAGGCAAGGACGCGCTGCACCGCGCTCCTCAGACCACAGCGCGCCGCGCGCGACCGGCAACGTCGCGAATCGAGATCGGGCCCCGACCGGCCGAGCGGGATGGGTATTATCGGCGCGGCGGGGTATACTGGGGCGGTTGAGCCGCGCCCTCTTTCCTCATCGATTATAAAAATCTTGGTTGTTTGTGGAGCCTGTGGAGTTGTGGGAGAAGGCGAGATGCCGTAATGGACCTGCGCCGGGGGTGCCCGGCAGGGCGGCTGTCCCTCAGAGTGAGGGTGTCATACGGGGTCCGAACGGGTCGGCCCCAAGCCTCATCGAGGGACAGCCATGGACTACTATGCCGGGATCGACGTGTCGTTGGAACAATCGAGCGTGTGCGTGGTGGACGCGGGTGGCCGGATCGTCCGGGAAGCCAAGGTGGCGAGCGTGAAGACGGCCGAGGCGCGGCGACGAATCGAGAACACCGGCGCCGCAACCACCGGCGGGATCAGCCTCTCGAAGCGGCTGCCGTCGAGCGGCAGCTCGCATTCGAGGATCGGGTTCTCGCGCGTGACGGTCGTGCGGAAGATGCTCGCGACGGTCGCGATGAAGGCCTCTGCCGTCTCCGCACGCATCGTGCCGACCCACCGCATCGCTTGGCCGAGGCGGTCGACCCAGACCTGGCCGTCCGTGTTCAGCACCAGTTCGATGACATCGGCTCCCTCGGTCAGGGCGCAGAAGTACCAAGCTGGCGCGGCGTGCTCTCGGAAAGACGGCGCACTCGCTCGTCGCGGGACAAGAATACTCGCGGATAGCCCATTGCGCCCTCATCAGTCAAAAGGCGTGCCTGTGCCAATCAAGGCACGGCCTGAGGACGCGTTTTCAGCGTTTTGACCATGTCAAAAAACAATTTTCGTTAAGTGTTCCCGCAATGGTTGCAAAGGAACACGGTATGGAGAACGTGCTTATCAGGAGCTTCCCTATCCTTTCCGCGATCATGCTCCCAAGGGCGAGCTACGCAGCGGCAGCGTCGCAGGATGCCGTGAAGCTGGGCATCGTCCCGACTGGCCGCATCGCCTGATCGAGGCGATCGATCCGAACCCGCTCGTCGGGCTTCAGCACGATCTCGGCACCACCAAGCTCGGCAAGCAGACCACAGAGCGGGCCGAGCTGCTGTCGTATCGCTTCGGCGAACCGGCGCGCTGCTCCTCAGGTGGCGAAAATCTGAATGGCTCCCCACCACAGCCATCGTGACGCCTTCCGCTTCCACAATATTCGGTTGTAATGGTGAGCAACCAACAAGGTCGCTGCTAAGCGGTCTCGTCAATTCCGAGGCTGGCCGCCCTTCCCTGAATCATTGCAAAATCCTGGCTGGATGCGGGCGCCGGTGGATATGTGGGCGAAGCCGAGCATTTCCCCGTTTTGCTACGCAAGACGGGGAAGCGCAGGCGTTCGGGCTTTGCCCGATCGTTCATATATCCACCGGCGCGATACTTGGGGTTTAACTGCGCCCTCGTCCTCTGCACACCTCCGTTGAATAATGGGATGGCGCGGCTAGGATGAACCTATTCACAGGGACGCGGACGTTAAGAGCAGTTAAACATATTCTATTTATAGAATAGTTAAACAGTTAAGCATGACACAAGCGATTGATTTTCAAGGAAAAAATGTCATTCCATGCGTCTAATAGGCCGAGCGTTTGCGCCTGATAGGCCGAGAGAGTTTGCGCCTAATAGGCCGTTTCGCCTGCGCCTAATAGGCCGTGCCAATTCACAGGCGGCTCCTATTCTGCCAACAGGGAAAGGTGAACTAGAAATCAACTGCAAAGCCATGGGCGGTGTAGGTTTGGCACAAAAAAACAGGCACCAAAGCACTCGGGCAGGCGGTACCCGCCGCCGCAGTTGCGCCTAATAGGCCGAGCGCTAAGCCGCTGTGTGGAAACGAATCGCTTTCTGAGTGATGCCACTGGCATGCCGACGCCTTGTATGGCGGGGAATCTCGAAGCGCGGATCATCGACGGGCAACAGGCTACGCCGAAGCATGTAGACGATTTCATCCCCTTCGGCATTGACGGTGCTGTGGAGCGTGTATTCGGGAAGCTTGTCGGCCTTCACGACCTTGCGTACGTCGAGGGCGAAATCGGAGAAGCGCGCGGCGCTGCCGGACTTCTCGAATAGTTGGCGCATGGTGAACTGCCAGCCACATTCCTGGCTGCCGGCATGCTTACGGGCGACGCGGTAGAGCCATCGTTCGATGCCACCGGTGAGGAGGAAATAATCCTCGTGAATCGAGAGCACGCCACCGCTCTGCACGATTCCCTCATACAGCCAATCGGGCAATGTGACAGACATGCCGATCGGCCTGCCCGCCTCATCCTCGTAGGCGTCCCAGTGCTCGATCCAGTGAAAGCCGGCAACTTTCTTGCGGCTGCCCTTCGACACGCGGATGTTGGTTTCGACGTAGGTCGCTGCAAGGCGACGCAGCGCGTCTTGCAGCCGCTTGTAATGGTCGCCGCCGGTCGAACGGCGAATGCCTTTGAGCAGATTGTGGGGATGGAACTGGACACGGCGGTTCGGCTCCCTTCCCCTGTCGAGATCTTCTGTGATCTGGGTCGCGAGCCAGATCAGAATATCAGCGTCCCAGATCGTGGCGATGCCAAATTCCTTAACCGGCCATACCTTCACCTGAACGCCGCTGACGTCGTATTCGATTGGCGTCTTGCGCGGCTTCTTGGCAAGAGAGAAGAACGGCCGCTCCATGGTATCGCGCTGGTCGCGCACAGGGATATCGGAATAGCAGGCCGTGAAGAAATCACGCTGCTGGTCGCCCTTGGGCGGCATTCTCTGGGTCATGTCCCCTCCCCTAACCGCGCCAGCTTTTCCTCAAGTGCCTGTAGCGCGTGCTCGAACGTCTCGCCGACCAGCCAGTCCCTAGCCTCCGCGATCGCATAGAAGCGGTTAGAATGATCCGGCGTGGTTTTGAGGGTGACGGTGACGGTGCGCCCGGTGCGCCGGTTGCCGCGCCGCAGGAGCGGAACGGGCGGCGTCCCCGCCTCTTTGGGTTCGCGGCTGATGAATTTGGTGCGTTCAGCGATGCCGCGCAGGTCCTGCGGCGTGGGCCGGTCCGCGGCGGGCGCAGCGCGGGGTTTGAAGCGGTCCAGGTTGAGATCGCTGTCCTTGAAGATGTCGCCATGATCCTGAGCCATTACGCTACCGCCCTTTCTGCGCCGGTCTGTGCCTGATCGAGCCTGCGGATGGTTTCCGCCATGAACGCCTCGGCGTTTTCAATTGCGGCCTTGAGGTTGTGGACCTTAGACGGATTGAGCTCGTGTAGCGGCGTGCCGCGGCTGAAGATCGCTGCGTAGGCGGAACGCGTATGCAGGCGCACGTCGTAGATCGGCGTCTGCGCCCGCTCGAACTGCCGCTCGATCTCGCGCAGCGTGTCGGGGCGAATCGCCGGGCTGGTCTTGGTGAAAATCACCGCCGCCGGAATTCTGATCGGCTGGCGCGACATCTGTTCGCAGGCCTTCACCACCTTGAGCACGGCCGCCGCTTCCACGGCATCGAGATAGGACGGCCCGCACGGGATCACGACCATATCGGCCTGGCTGATAGCGAAGGTCGCGGCCTGCGACGCCACGCCTTCCAGATCGACGATGACGAATTGGGACGCGGCGCTGGCGGCCTGGATGGTGTCGATCAGCGATTCTTCCGCCGTCTCCTCGATGATGCTCAAGGATGGCAGGATCGAGGGCTGGTGCTGCGGGTATTGCGGCAGGCGAACACCGGCCCGCAGCGCCCATTTGATCTGCGGGCGGTTGCGGTCGGCATCGATACCGGTCACGGTCGCGCCGCGCCTTGCAAGTGAGGTCATGAGGATGTTGGCGCTGGTGGACTTCCCGACACCGCCCTTGGGCTGTGCGATCACAATGTTCGGCATGCTCTCCCCCCGTGTACCGATGACCAACGGTTGATCACCGTCTATGATAAGTAAACCGTATATTACAGTTTACCCCCAGTCAACCGAATACCATGGTATACCGAAGGTCAACGGAGGACCGTTCATACACAGTCAGTCGTCGTGTCTCCGAAACAGATCTTCGACCGGCACCGTCAACTTGGCTGCTGGCCGGCTTGCGGGTCGGGAGCAGGGCGGGTCACCGGACGGGATGACGACGCCCGTTTGCCCCAGCTATGCCGGCTACCGCTTTCCGGCCGAGGTCATCAGCCACGCCGTCTGGCTGTATTTCTGTTTCCCGCTCAGCTTGCGCATGGTCGAGGAGATGCTGGCCGCGCGGCATCATCGTCAGCCATGAGAGTGTGCGGTGGTGGGCGCGCAAGTTCGGCCAGGACTTCGCCAACCGGATCCTGCAGCGTCTGCCGCGCGCGGGCGACAAGTGGCATTTGGACGAGGCTGTGGTGACGATCACCAAACGGCTTCTGCACAAGCTGCTGAAGCGGCCGTGCCGCCCACCACGGGTCCTGATCACCGACAAGCTGGCCAGCTATGGGGTCGCCAAGGAGGAGAGCACGCCCGGCGTTGAGCACCGGCAGCACAAGGGCTTGAATAACCGAGCCGAGAATTCGCACCAGCCGACCCGCCGCCGCGAGCGGCAGATGAAGCGGTTCAAATCAGCCGGCCAGGCGCAATGCTTCCTGGCCGCCCACGACCAGATCAATAACCTGTTCCCCCTCCGCCGCGATCACGTCACCGTCGATCGGTATCGAGCTGCCCGGACCCAGGCCTTTCAGACCTGGGCCGAGGTCACCGGCGCGGCCGCTTTGGCATAGCCGTCAGGGCGCCCAGCCCGAGCCACGCGTATCGCTTCGAATTCAGCCACACAAGTTGACGGTACCAGCCGGGCGATCGTCGCCTTCGCAGTCCTCGGTGAACTCGCGGACGATGCGCCGGCAATCATCGGCCGGGTCCTGCTGATCAACGCCAGCGCTCTTCCGGGCCTCGTGGCGCTGAACCGGCTCACGTTCGCGGCGGATCGCGCCAGCGCTCCGCCGCCCGATCTGACATCCTTCTTTCAGAACGCGACCGAGAAGCCATCGCCCGCGGGACACAACCGCTGTTGGACAAGCCCGTCCGGCCGACATAGGCTTTGCGCCGCAGCAGAGGGGGACCTCATGCCACGCAACGTCAAGGCCCAGCGCGGGCCGGTGCTCAGATGCAAGGGCTGGCGGCAGGAAGCGATCCTGCGCATGCTCGAGAACAATCTCGAAAACGGCGAGGACCCCGAGCGGCTGATCATCTATGGCGGAGGGCACCGCGCCGCGCGCAGTTGGGAGGATTTCGACCGCATCGTCGAGGCGCTCAGATCGCTTGAAGAGCACGAGACGCTGGTCTGCCAATCGGGACGCGCGATCGGCAAGTTCCCCAGCCATGCGCGGGCACCGCTCGTCGTGATGGCAAACGGCAACGTCGTCGGGCGCTGGGCCGACCGGCATTGGGAGCTTGAGCAGAAGGGCCTGACGATCAGGCCCGGCATGACGGCGGCCGCTTGGCAGTACATCGGCAGCCAGGGCATCCTGCAAGGCACCTACCAGAGCTTCATCGGCGCCGCGCAACGCTTTTTCGACGGCACCCTCAAAGGCCGGTCGATCCTGACCGCCGGCTGCGGCGGCATGGGAGGCGCCCAGCCGCTCGCCGGCAAGATGGCGGGCGCCGCGGTGATGGTCGTGGACCCGCGCCGCGAGCGCATCCAGAAGCGTATCGACAGCGGCTATTGCGACCGCATTACCGACAGCCTCGAACAGGCGGTCGCCTGGGTCGCGGACGCCAAGAACGCGGGCGCCGCGCTGTCCGCCGGGCTGGTCGGCAACGCCGCCGAGGTCTATCCCAAGCTGATCGAGCGCGGCTTCGCCCCCGACATCGTCACCGATCAGGTCAATGCCGACCCGCTCGGCAACTTTGTGCCGGCCGGCATGACGCCGCAGGAGGCCGACGCGCTCAAGTCCTCGAACCCGCAAGAGCTGTTGCGGCGCGGCAACGAGACGCTGGTCGCGCACATGCGCTCCATCCTGGAATTTCAGAAGCGCGGCGCGATCGCCTTCGAGTACGGCAACGGCCTACGACTGCGGACGGCCGATCTCGGCCTCGCGGAGGCGCTGGAGCTCGAAAGCTTTGTCACGATGTTCATCCGGCCGTTTTTCTGTGACGGTGTCGGACCCTTCCGCTGGCTGGCCATCTCCGGCGAGGCCAGCGACATCGACGAGGTGGATGGGCTGATCGGGGAAACGTTCTCAAACAATCATCCGATCAATCACTGGATCGCGATGGCGCGCCAGCACGTGCGGTTTCAGGGTTTGCCCTCGCGCATCGGCTGGCTCGGTCATGGCGAGCGCAGCCGGCTCGGGGTCGCCGTCAACAGCGCCGTTGCCTCCGGCCGCCTGAAGGGGCCGATCGCCTTTACCCGCGACCACCTCGATTCCGGCTCCGTCACCTCGCTCTATCGCGAGACCGAGAAGATGAAGGACGGCTCGGACGGGATTTCCGATTGGCCGATCCTCAACGCGCTTCTCGCCTGCTCGGGCGGCGACGATCTCGTCGCGGTGCATTCGAACAGCAATCACAGCCAGTCGGCCGGTCAGACCCTGGTCGCCGACGGCTCGCCCTTGGCGAGCGAACGCATCCGGGCCGTGCTCGACGGCGACACCGGTATCGGCATCCTGCGTCATGCCGAAGCGGGCTATGAGCGCGCCATCGACAACAAGCGCCAGTATGAACTGGGCTTCGCGTGAACGCCGGGAGGCTGACGCTCGCCAAAGGCTGCGATCAGCTCATCCGCGCCCGGAACTTGCGGACCGAGGAAAGACCGCACGATGACCGAGAAGCTCGATCGCCACGCCCTCGAAGGAGCCGTCCTTGGCGGGCTGCTCCTCTCCGCCGGCGGCAGCGGTGCCGCGCGCGGGGCGCACTACCTGGCGATCGGGCAGCAGGCGCTCGACTATGGCCCGCTGATCATGAAGACGGTAGACGAGTTCGCCGCCGCCGATCAGGTGTTTGTCGCCACCGGCGTCGGCGCCCCGGGCTTCGCCAAGGCGGTGACGTCGCTGCGCGACTCGATCGAGGCCGCACGGCTCTTGATTAAGGCGACCGGCGTCGAGCCCGATTGCATCATGCCGGGGCATGTCCCCGGCCTCACCTGCTGGATGCAGGCGGCCGTGTTCGGCGTGCCGGTGCTCGACGCGGCCACCAACGGGCGCGGCCATCCGACGGTCAAGATGGGCGGCATGGGTCTCGCCTCCGAGCCGACGATCGCCGTGACCCAGGCGGGCTGCGGGGGAGCG